>JAPOYW010000418.1:3257-6146 GCA_026706425.1 Gammaproteobacteria bacterium | reverse complement strand
AAACGTGTCGCGTGGCGGCCGATCATGTGCCGCATCAGCGCCACAGCCGCCGGGGTCACCGCCAGGTCGCGGAAGGCGCGGTCGAAGGTACATAGCTGCCTGAGCTGGAACTGGCTCGGCTCGACCCCGCTCATGCGTTCGATGACGCCCTTGTAGTCGCCGTAGTCGAGTTCGCACGCCGGGCCGTCCTCCACCGTGAACCTGCAGCCCACCAGTTCCTCCGACTTGTCGAGCAGCAACCCGGTGAGCGTATCGATCTGCTCGTCGGTCACGCCGGTAACCGACGGCGGCACCACCGCGTAGCCGTTCAGTTCGAGTTCCAGAACGTACGGTTCGAGGCCGAGTTCCGCGATCGCGGCGTGGCGATCCGGTCGGCTTGGTCCCGTCTTGGCCACGGTTCGCTGCCCCCTCAATCTTCAGCCGCCATTACGCCCGCCGGTGAAGAGTCAATCCAGCTAGGACGCCAAGTGCTTCGCCGCTACAAGCCGGACGATGCTGCTGATGGCGCCGTCGATTGGCGAAGCACCCCGACGATCCAGGAGTTGATACTCAACCCTTCCGTCAGGGCCGCGGCGGCTACCGCAGCGTGAAGTTCGGATCCCAAGCGTACGTTCAGTTTCCCCGAGAACGGTTTTCGAGGCTGTACGCCGTCTTCGTCGCACCAAGCGAGATAGTCGTCGATTGATCGTTCGAACTCGCCACGCAGGTCCTTTGCGTCGGTGGCCTCGAACGTCGCAATAGGATACGGGCCGCTGTTTATCACCCTACCGTGAAGGACTTCGGCGGATTGGTCGAACTCCACCGTGGCGATATAGCCCTTGTATTCCATCATGGCTCGATCCCGACAGTCTTCAAAAAGGACGCGATGTCTCTAACGGTCGCCTGTCCCACGATAGGCTTCGGATGAGGCCGATGGACTACGATGCGTTCACCGCCCTTGATCAGCCCCACTCTCGAACCCGACCGTTGCACGATCTGCACGCCGCACGCTACGAGCATGGCTTCGTCATCTTCCCACCGGATGTCCGACGGCGTGGGCTTGCTGAAGATGTCAGCCAAGATACTACGGTGCTTGGCTCGCATAACGACAACATACCGCCTCTATGGTACTAGTTCAAGTACCAGCATCGCCATTCTCGCGCCGACCGTCAATCCACGGGCGCATCCGGCGCCAGGGCCGCGTTCAACACCCGCTGCGCGAAGATCGCGTTGACGCCGATGCCGTTGCTGCTCGCGGTCAGCGCCCGCCGGTTGGGATGCAGCCGGGCGCGCGTCTTCTCGATCAGCGCCCGGTAGTGCGCAAGCCCTTCCCTGCGATGCCCGTAGAGAAGCCAGGCCTCCCGCCAGTCCGCCGAGAAATCGCGCATCAGCGACGCGTACGCCGCCACCAGGTGCGGGTCGTTTCCGGGGTTGGCCGAGAAGTCGGCGACGAGATCCTCGACCAGCGCCGTGCATTCGCCGGGCGCCATCACCGGCAGGCTGGCGAAACGCTCGGTGCGGATGTCCACGGCTTTGCCCGGCTCGAACGCCACGAACCGTGCCTGCGTCGCGGTCTGCGACGCGTCGTCGTTCTCGACACGTCGAACGAGATTCCAGAACCGCGACGAACCGGCTATGTCGATGACCAGGTGAACACGGTCCTGCGTGCTTGGGTTGACCACGCGGTGGCGACGCCAGGAGTCGAAGATCCAGCACTCCCCCGCGCGCATGTGCAATTGCTCGGGGCCGCAGTGGAAGATCACGCCTTCGTTGGTGACGATCGGGATGTGCAGACGCACGCGGCTGAACCAGTGGTAGTTGAAGTCCACGTGCAGACTGACCTCCGCCCCGGCGTCGAGCTTCATCAGCCGGGAGCGGGACAGCACTTCGCCGAAGCTCGCCATCACCTGGCGCAGGTATTCGCAACCGCCGAGATGCGGCGTCGGCGCTTTCTCGCCTTCGAAGGAGTCGTTGTCGCCGCCGCCGCTGGAGATCAGTGCCACGGCCGAGTTGCCGGGCAAGCCGCTGGGATGCGCCATCCAGGCCGACGCCGGCAACAACGCGACCTCTCGGGCCAGTTGCTCGGCATCGAACCGGATAGGTAGTCGGATGAACGGTTTGCTCAGGCGCAACGTCGCATCTCCGTCCATTCCTCCTCCGAACCCACGTCGATGATAGCGCCTGTTCGCCGACGTGCGGAGCGCACGGGTTTCCATGCGAAGGTGTAAAGTCCGGCGGGATGGCCGTTCCAAAGGAGGGCGTCGAATTGAACTCCGAAGTCGTGATCACCTGCGCGGTGACCGGGGCCGGCGACACGGTCGGCAAGCACCCCGACATACCCGTTACGCCGGCCGAGATCGCCGCCTCCGCCCTCGACGCCGCCCGGGCCGGGGCGGCGATCGTGCACTGCCATGTGCGCGATCCGGCCACCGGCAAGGGCAGCCGCGACGTCGCGCTCTACCGGGAAGTGGTGGCGCGGATCCGCGATGCGGAAACCGATGTCGTCATCAACCTCACCGCAGGAATGGGCGGCGACCTGGTGATCGGCTCCGACGACGCCCCCACCGAGTTCGGCGAGGAGACGGATCTCGTCGGTGCCGTCGAGCGCCTCCCCCACGTCGAGGAACTGCTGCCCGAGATCTGCTCGCTGGACTGCGGCTCGTACAACTTCGGGGAAGGCAGCCTGGTCTACGTCTCGACGCCCGACATGCTTCGACGGGGCGCGCGCCGGATTCGCGAACTCGGCGTCAAGCCGGAACTGGAGATCTTCGACACCGGGCACCTGAGTTTCACCCTGCAGATGCTCGGCGAGGATCTGCTCGACGACCCGCCGCTCTTCCAGCTCTGCTTCGGCATTCCTTGGGCGGCGCCGGCGGGCGCGGGGGCGGTGGGGCCGAGCGGCAGCGCGGG
>JAPOYW010000418.1:0-3247 GCA_026706425.1 Gammaproteobacteria bacterium | reverse complement strand
GGGCGGCGCCGGCGGACGTGGGCGTCTTCAAGGCCTGCGTCGACATGCTGCCGCCGGGTGCCAACTGGACGGCGTTCGCGATCAGCCGAAACCAGATGCCCTTCGCGGCGCAATCCGTGTTGCTCGGCGGTCATGTCCGGGTGGGCTTGGAGGACAACCTGTACCTGTCGCGGGGCGTGTTCGCCAGCAACGCGCAGTTGGTCGAGCGGGCCCGGAACATCGTCGAGATGCTCGGTGCCCGGGTGCTGGGCCCGGACGAGGCCCGGGCCAAGTTCGGTCTGGGCCAGCGCTGACCGGCCGAAGTCGCCTTGACCGAGCGCATCGACACCTTGGCCGTCATCGGCGCCGGCGTGATCGGGGCCGGTTGGACTGCCCGAGCCCTGGCGCAGGGACTCGATGTGGTTGCCTGGGACATCGCCCCGGATTGGGAGAGCCGGCTCCGGTCGACCGTGGACAACGCCTGGCCCGCCCTCGAAAGGCTGGGCCTTCATCCCGATGCCAGCACTGCCCGGCTGCGCTGCGCCGCGACCATGGAGGATGTCTGTCAAGACGCTGAGTTCATCCAAGAGAGCGCCCCGGAGCGCCTCGAACTCAAGCGAGGGTTGCTTGCGCGGATCGACCGCGCCACCGATCCCGCCGTCCTCATCGCCTCAAGCACGTCCGGCCTGCCGCCGAGCGATCTGCAAGCCGATTGCCAACACCCGGCGCGCATCGTGGCCGGCCATCCGTTCAATCCCGTCTACCTGCTGCCCCTCGTTGAAGTGCTCGGCGGCAAGCACACGGCCCCCGAGAACGTCGACCGGGCCATGGCCTTCTACACGGGTCTCGGCATGCATCCGTTGAAAGTGCGCAACGAAATCGACGGTTTCCTCTCCGACCGCCTCCAGGAGGCCCTGTGGCGGGAGGCGCTGCACCTCGTCAACGACGATGTGGCGACCACCGAGGAACTCGATGCGGCGATCGCGTACGGGCCGGGTCTGCGGTGGGCCGTCATGGGCACCTGCCTCGCCTTCCACATGGCGGGCGGCGACGGCGGCATGCGCCGTTTCCTGGATCAGTTCGGTCCGACGCTGAAGTCGCCGTGGACACGGCTCGAAGCACCGGAACTCAACCAGGATCTGATCGATGCGATGGCTTGCGGTACCGAGCAGCAGGCCGCGGGACGCACGGTGAAGGAACTCGAGCGGTTGCGGGACGACTGTCTCGTTTCCATCATGGAAGCGCTCAGCAAACACGGCGTCGGTGCCGGCAGGACGCTCGCCGACCACCGAGCGCGGCTGGCGAGCGAGTGAGGGGACGCGGCATGGACTTCGGGCTCTCGACGGAACAGCAGATGGTCGTGGACACGGTGCGCGACTTCGTCGAGCGCGAACTCTATCCCCACGAGGAGGCGGTGGAGCGGACCGGGCGCGTGCCCCCGGAGCTTGGCGAATCGATCAAGCGCAAGGTCATCGAACTCGGCTTCTACGCGCCCAATCTGCCGGTCGAGGTCGGCGGCGGCGGGCTCGACCAGGTGACCTTCACCCTCTTGGAGCGGGAACTCGGCCGGGCATCCATGGCGCTGACCGTGTTCTGGGGCCGGCCCTCCGGAATCCTCATGGCCTGCAACGCGGAGCAGAAGGAGCGATACCTGCTCCCGAGTGCCCGGGGCGAGCGACTCGATGCGTTGGCGATGACGGAACCCGGTGCCGGTTCGGACGTGCGCGGCATGCAGTGCTCCGCGAGACCCGACGGCGACGACTGGATCCTCAACGGCACCAAGCATTTCATCTCCCATGCCGATGTCGCGGACTTCGTCATCGTGTTCGTCGCCAGCGGCGAGGAGGACACGGCAGTCGGCCCGAAAAAGCTGATCACCTGTTTCCTGGTGGATCGCGGCACGCCCGGTTTCGACATCCGTCCCGGCTACGACTCCGTCTCGCACCGCGGCTACCACAACGCGGTGCTCGCTTTCGACAATTGCCGACTGCCTCGTGCGCAGATTCTCGGCGAGCCGCATCGGGGCTTCGACCTGGCCAACGACTGGCTCTACGGGACGCGCCTGACCGTCGCTGCGATGTGCGTCGGCCGCGCGCGGCGCGCCTTCGACCTGGCGCTTGCCTACGCCGCCGAACGCGAACAGTTCGGCCAGCCCATCGGCAGGTTCCAGGGCGTGTCGTTCAAGCTCGCCGACATGATCACCCAGATCGACGCGGCGGACTGGATGACGCTGGCCGCGGCTTGGCGCCTGGATCGCGGCCTTGCCGCCAACCGGGAGATCGCCTCCGCCAAGCTCTACGCTTCGGAGATGCTGGCGCGGGTTGCCGACGAGGCGGTGCAGATCCACGGCGGCATGGGCCTGATGAGCGACCTCCCGCTGGCGCGGTTCTGGCGGGACGCCCGCGTCGAACGGATCTGGGACGGCACCTCCGAGATTCAACGCCACATCATCGGGCGCGAGTTGCTGCGCCCGCTGGGTGCCTAGCCGTGGCTGCGCATGACCTGGCACGGCTGCTTCGTCCGCGCACGATTGCCGTGATCGGTGGTAAGCCCGCTGCACGGGTCGTCGAGCAATGCGACCGGATGGGATTCGACGGAACGATCTGGCCGGTGCATCGAAACCGCGACCACGTGGCGGGAAGGGCCGTCTTCCGGTCAGTCGCCGATCTGCCCGAAGCACCCGATGCGGCTTTCGTCGGTGTCAACCGCCATGCCACCGTGGATGCCGTGGCGGACCTCGCGGCGTACGGGTCCGGCGGGGCGATCTGCTACGCCTCGGGTTTCCTCGAGGCCGACGACGGCGCACGGCTGCAACGGGAACTCGTCGAGGCGGCGTCGGGTATGCCGGTCATCGGTCCGAACTGCTACGGCGCAATCAACTTCCTGGACGGCGTGCCGCTATGGCCGGATCAGCACGGCGGCCGGCGGCTTGACCCGTCCGCCCGCGGCGTCGCCATCGTCACCCAGTCCTCCAACATCGCCATCAGCATCACCATGCAGCGGCGCGGCTTGCCGCTCGCCTATGTCGTCACGGCCGGCAACCAGGCGCAGCTCGGGGTGGCCGAACTGGCGGCGGCACTCCTCGACGACGACCGCGTCAGCGCCATCGGATTGCATGTCGAAGGGTTCGAATCGGTTCCCGCCTACGAGGATCTGGCTCGCCACGCGCGGCGGCGGCGGGTGGCCGTGGTGGTCATGAAGGTGGGCCGGTCGACGCGGGGCAGTGCGGCGGCCCTGACCCACACGGCATCCATCGCGGGCTCCGATG
>JAPOYW010000297.1 GCA_026706425.1 Gammaproteobacteria bacterium | reverse complement strand
CGCCGGCTGCGTGACTTCCGTCTCGTTCAAGCGTTCCGCCGGGCCATTCCGGACGACATCGCCAAGATCGAATCCGAGCACGTCCGAAGCCTCCTCGAAGCGTCTGGACACCGCGTGTTCCACGGCACCGATGTCTCCGACCATGCCAACCACCTGGGCGCCCTGGCCCGGAAACAGGAACCCCAAACCCATCCTTTCTCCTCTCTCGCGCGGCCGATTCATACCCCGGCCGCGAGTCGCGCGACGAGACCGGTCGCCAGCGCATCCATGGCCTGCCCTACCGCGTTCCGGAAACCCTGTCGGTCCGCGCCGCCATGACTCTTCACAACGACACCCGCGATGCCGAGAAGGCTGGCGCCGTTGTACGACTGGGGATTGTACGCATCCCGAACACGGCGCAACCGCCCGCGGAGCATGACCCGGCCCAGCGTCACGCCGGGGGACCTACCGGAAAGCTCCCTGCCCAGCACGTAGCGCGCCATCTGCGCCGCTCCCTCCGCCGCCTTCAGCGCGATGTTTCCCGGAAACCCGTCGGCAACGACCACGTCGGTCGCCGCGTCGAACAGCCTGTGCGGCTCGACGAATCCGGCGTATCGAAGGCGACTGTCGGAGTCCAGCAGGCGTGCCGCCTCGCGCACGGTGGCGGGTCCCTTGCGGACTTCCGAACCGATGTTCAGGAGACCGACGGTGGGAATCGGGTACCCGTCGCCCGGGTCCAGCGACACGATGGTAGCTGCGGTTCCCAGCAATGCGAACTGGTGCAGTTGTTCCGGTCCCGACCCGACATTCGCGCCGAGATCGAGCATCCGGAATCGGCGGCCGTCCGCACCGCCCAGGGACTTCATGATCGCCGGTCGGCGGATATCGGGCAGCATGCCCACCAGGTGCCTCGACAACGCCACCAGCGCACCGGTACTTCCGGCACTCACCAAGGCGTCCGCATCGCCGGCCGCAAGGGCCTTTACGGCACTTCGCATCGACGAGTCGATGTCGCCCCGAAGCGAACCACGCAGCGGGTCGTCGACCTCGACACGGCGTGGCGCGTGAACGACCTCGTGGGGGGTCCCGGCGAGCAACGGAGCGACCTCGCCGCGCGGACCGAACACGATCAGCTTGGCCGGACCCGAGCCCGTCTCCTGGGCGCGGGGCCCTCTGGCGGTCGCATCCAATGCCCCGCGCACAAGTGTCGTCGGCGCAGCATCGCCACCCAGGATGTCGACGGCAATTCGGATGGGCGTGGGTCCGGCTTCCCCGGTCAGTGCCGCGATTCGACGACCTTCCGGCCACGATAGTAGCCTTCTTCGGTGACGTGGTGGCGACGGTGCGTCTCACCGGTCGTCGAGTCGATGGACAACGTGGGCTTTTTGAGCCCATGGTGCGACCGTCGGTTGTCGCGCTTCGACCGCGTCACCTTGTTCTGCTGCACAGCCATCTGGTATCTCCGTTCAAGCGGGCCCACGGCCCTCAACAAGCGCCTGCAAACCCGCAAGGGGCTTCGCTTCCGACCCCCCGGCATCGCGCGACGTCAATTCGGCCTCGGTGGCGTAGACGCACGTCGCCCCTGGCGCGCAGCACCGCTCCGGGATGCTGAGCAGGATGTCGTCCTCGACGAGTGCCGTCACCGGCAACCGCGCTTCCTCGCTGACTACCGCATCCACCGCCGGCATCAGTCCTTCGACTTCCGAATCCGTCGCGACGACGCGGAAGTCCAGTTGGCTCTCCACTTCGACATCAACCGTTTCCGCACACCGGCTGCAGCAGATCGGTGCCACGACCTTGCAGGTGCCTCTGACCCGAGGCCTGCCCTCGTCGTCGAGCGAGAAGTCGAGCGCGGCCGAAACACTCGACGCCTTCGTCTCGTTTGGGCCCGCAACGTCGAACAGCACGTTGCCAAGCCGCTCGAAGGCAGCCACATCAATCGTGCCGCGCCATCTACCACCTTCTCTGGCAAGCTGGGCGACGTCCAATCGCGGCACCGACACCACATCACCGGCCAGATTCATTGAGCGCCCTTGATGCGTACACTCAGGTTCCATATGGCCAAGTGCATGAATCCGCTCCTTGACGGCTCGTGTACTCGCGAGACGCGCTAGCTTCGGCGGCGCGGATGATATGGTCGCGACCCCTAGCTGTCAAAAAGAACGAACCTCTGCGATGTCCCACGATCGCCAGGCGGTCACGGCCCCGCCCGTAGTCCTCGTGCTTGCGTCGTCTTCGCGCTACCGCCGAGCTCTGCTCCAACGTCTTGGCATACCGTTCAATGTCGATGCCCCGGGCATCGATGAAGCGCCCCTGCCCCGGGAGGCCCCGCGCGAGCTGGTCCTCAGGTTGTCCGTCGCCAAGGCTCGCGCCGTGGCAAGCCGCTGGCCCAACGCCATCGTCATCGGCTCCGACCAGGCCGCCACTGCCGATGGCCAGATTCTCGGCAAGCCCGGGACGGTCGACGCGGCGATTCGCCAATTGCAGGCCTTCTCGGGACGGAACGTAGACTTCCTGACCGGGGTTGCGGTGCTGAACACGGCCACCGACCGGGTTCGCACCGCCCTTGACACGACGACGGCCCGCTTCCGGGCAGCGAGCGAGGCCGAGATCCGCCGTTACGTCGAACGCGACAGGCCCCTCGACTGCGCAGGCGGCATCCGGTTCGAGGGACTCGGTCCCCTCCTGCTCGACGGCGTCGATACCGCGGATCCCAGTGCGGCGATCGGGCTGCCCCTGATTGCGCTGGGCGACCTGTTGCGTGCGGAGGGAGTCAATCCGCTCGCGAAACCCGGGGATTGAGGGGTCTCAACGCGTCTCGAAGCGCTTCGAATTCCCGAGGTACCGGCGCGTCTATCCGTACCCGACGTCCTTGCAGTCGGAAGGTCAACGCCGTGGCATGCAGAAACAGCCGGGGATGGACTTGGGCGGTGGCCCCGGCGTACTTGGCATCGCCGAGGATCGGGTGGCCGCAGGCGGCTGCGTGAACCCGGATCTGGTGCGTGCGTCCAGTCCTCGGAAACGCGGTCAGCCAGGTCGCCCCGCCGAGTCGATCGACCACGTTGAACGCCGTGGTCGAGGGTTCGCCGTCGTCCTGTACGCGAACCCGGCGTTCCCCGCTCGACAGCGGGTAGCGAGCCAATGGCTTGTCCACGACACGGAGACCCGCCGGCCAGCGTCCGTCCACGACGAGGTCGTAGCGTTTCGAGACGGCGCCCCTGCGGAGTTCCGCATGCAGCGCGAGCAGCGTCGGTCGGTTCTTGGCCACCGCGAGGCAGCCCGAGGTGTCGCGGTCCAAGCGATGCGCCAAGGCGTAGGGTACCGAGGGATCGTCTCGGCGCAGCGCTTCGATCACGCCGAGGGAAACCCCGCTGCCGCCGTGTACGGCAACGCCACTCGGCTTGTCGATCACCAGGAGGTCGTCATCCTCGTAGACGGTCGCGGTTCGCAGTATCTCGGCGAGCGCGCCCGGACCGGGACCGCCAGGCGCCGGCGGCGGTCCGCTACGGAAGGGGGGGATTCGCACTCGGTCGCCCCGCTGGACGCGGTAGTCCGGTGGCCTGCGGGCACCGTTGACGCGGACCTCGCCGCGGCGAACCATGCGGTAGATCCGACTCTTCGGGAGTCCTTTCATCCGGGCAATGAGAAATTTGGCGAGCCGCTGCCCGTGCTCGGCATCCACACTGACGATGTTCACCTCGGCAGCCACTCAATATCCTGCCGATTGAAGCACTTACCTCGACTATGTTATCGTGCGCCACGCGCGACGCCAAAGGGCAGCGGGGTTCCGTATTGAGGGACGTAGGCTTTGCTGGAGTTTCGCCGGACGCTCGCTGGGGCTCGCGCAAGCTGTATGAGCAACGAGTTATTGAACGATTAACGCCAAGAAGCGCGTAACCATCGTCACGATGCCGCCAGATCGGGAAAGTCAACCGACGCTGGCGAGAGCCTACCCGCCGATCCAATCAGGAGAATTGCCCGACGAGTCGCCCGCCGGCGTCCGCGGGACCAGGCGGGGGACGAGCCCAAGGGTTCGGTTCGGCTCGATCGAGAATTGTCATCGCTCGACACGCCGTGGTCCTGTACGAATTCGCGATATTCGTCTTCCCGCTGGCGTGGCGGCGATCGTTGACGGCTTGCACGGAACGAGACCGTTCCCTCGCAGGCAGTGGCGCCGAACTCCCGATCACGTTAGTGATCGCGAACGCTTCGTAGCGCCGACGCGGCACGAGTCCCACCGCGGAGGTGCCGCATTTTTGCCGCTCGCAGTCAACTTCGCCAGGGGTCGCCCCGCTATACCGGGGTGACCGGGCCGGGCCCGAGCCCGACCGAGCAGGACAATCCGATGCCGCTTCCTCAAGCGGCACGATGGTGCGTAGCGCGTCAACGGCGTAGCAACACGGAAGCACCGATATGAAACGCATGCTTGTCAACGCGACCCAGCCGGAAGAGGTCCGGGTCGCCCTCGTCGACGGTCAGAAGCTCTACGACCTCGACATCGAAAACCGCACCTACGAGCAGAAGAAAGGGAACATCTACAAGGCCCGGGTCACCCGGGTGGAACCCAGCCTCGAGGCCGCGTTCGTCGAATTCGGCTCGGACCGGCACGGCTTCCTTCCCGTCAAGGAAATCGCCCGTTCCTACTTCAAGACCCCGGTCGACGGGCGGGTCAACATCCAGGATGTCCTCGAGGAAGGCCAGGAACTCATCGTCCAGGTCGAAAAGGAGGAACGCGGCAACAAGGGCGCCGCCTTGACGACCTTCCTGAGCCTGGCGGCACGCTACCTCGTGCTGATGCCGAACAATCCCCGCGCCGGGGGAATCTCCCGGCGTATCGACGGGGAGACCCGAGACACGCTGCGGGAAGCGTTGTCCGGTCTCGACATACCCAACGGAATGGGCGTAATCGTCCGCACGGCGGGTGTCGATCGCGATGCCGAGGATCTCAAGTGGGATCTCGACTACCTCCTCCAACTGAACGAGGCGATCGAGAAGGCGGCCGACCAACTGAAGGCTCCGAAGCTCCTCTACCAGGAAAACAACGTCATCGTCCGTGCCATACGCGACTGCCTGCGGCGCGACATCGGCGAGGTTCTCATCGACGGCAAGGAAGCCTTCGACCAGGCGCACGAATTCATCGATCCGGTGATGCCGAGCTACAAGGACCGAATCAAGTACTACGACGACGCGATCCCCCTGTTCAGCCGCTACCAGATCGAGTCCCAGATCGAAACCGCGTTCCAGCACGAGGTGAAGTTGGTCTCCGGCGGCAGCGTGGTTATCGATCCCACCGAAGCGTTGGTGTCCATCGATATCAACTCCGCCCGGTCGACCAAGGGGGCGGACATCGAGGAAACAGCGCTCAACACCAATCTCGAGGCAGCGGAGGAAATCGCCCGGCAACTGCGCCTGCGCGACGTCGGCGGCCTCATCGTCATCGACTTCATCGACATGGTCGCGACCAAGAATCAACGCGCCGTCGAGACGAAGATGCGCGAAGCCCTGCAAGCCGACCGGGCGCGGGTGCAGATCGGGCGCATCTCGAGATTCGGCTTGATGGAGATGTCCCGTCAACGCCTTCGTCCATCTCTCGACGAATTGACCACCGAGAACTGCCCGCGCTGCACCGGCCAGGGGCGCATCCGCGACATCAAGTCCCTTGCGCTGTCGATTCTCCGGGTCGTCGAGGAGGAATCGCTCAAGGAACGTAGCTCGATCGTCCGCGCCAGGGTTCCCGTGAGCGTCGCCGCCTATCTCCTCAACGAGAAGCGCCGGGAAGTCGCCGACATCGAGCAGCGCACGAAAACCCACGTCGTGATCGTGCCCGCGATCGAGCTGGAGACGCCCCAGTACGACATCCAGCGAATCCGCGACGATACCGTCGACACCGAGGGCAGCGTACCCAGCTACGAGTTCACGGAACCCTCCCTCGTGTCCGAGGTTCCCGACATCCGAGAGACGCGCACCCATCGGCCCGAGGAAGCCGCCGTCAAGGTGGTACCGGTTGCCCCACCCCAACGCGAGTCCGCCAAGGCACCGACGCGCGCCAAGGACGCCGCAGGCGCCACGGCGGCGAAGCCCAAGGGCGGTCTGGCCCGCTTCCTGCGCTCCGTGAAGACCAACCTTTTCGGTGGGGACTCCCCGCCTGCGGAGGCCACTCCGAGGGCCAACGAACGC
>JAPOYW010000494.1 GCA_026706425.1 Gammaproteobacteria bacterium | reverse complement strand
AGTGCCAGCACAATGCGAACCACGAGCGCATCGCTTCCCGGTACTCGGCAAGCCGCCACCGCGCCAGGGCGAGCCAGGTCTGCAGCAACGGCTCGGACTCCCGGTTCTGCACGTCGAGGACGGTGCGCTTTACGCTCGACCAGTCGAGGCCGTTCAGGTACGCCCAGCTTGCATGCCCCTTGGCGTCGTGCGACCCGAATGGGACGCCCTCCAGTGCCCGGCCCACATCGCGCCATAGGGGGCTCAGGAAGTCGCGCGCGCCGGCCCTCAGCAGTGACGACGCCGCCGGAAGCCACCGGTTTTCGATGGCGTCCAGCCGGTCGCGGGCTTCCTCGGGCAGTGCAAGGGGTGCCGCGCGAAGCGCTTCGATCAACGCAACGGCATGGACGATGGCCCAGTGCTCGGCGTCGAGTGAGCGGAGTTGCCGAAGCTTGACTTCGCAGGCGGCGGCGTCCCGCGCCGTGATTGCTTCGATGAGCTGGTTCTGGACCTGCGCCTGGGTGCCGTCGAGAAACAGGTCCGGTTGGGCCCGATCCACATCGCGCCGGTACTCGACGTGAAGCAGGTTGTCGAGCTCCGGATTGTCCGATGCCTTGAGTTCCACGCCCGCGTGCTTGTCGGTACCGAGGAGCGACGCCGCCTCGGCCTCGAGATGCAGGCCCCTCACCCACGCCTCGGCCTCCTCGAGCAACGTCCGCGCTTCCGTCACGCCGTCGCGGAGCAAATCGTCGAGAGTCCGGCGGTCGCCGCGCCGCCACGCCCGGTAGTCGTCGTAGCCGAGGCGGTTGGTGGCAAGGAGCAGTTCGACGGGCGAGTAGAAGCCATGAGTGGACAGTTGCTGCTGGATCGCGGCCTGCACGTCGTCGGCAGTCGCGGACGGTGTCACCGAATCGGGAATCCGGGTCATGTCCGGCGCGGGACCATCAGCGTGACCTCCTGGGCCAGCACCACGTTGCCGTCGTTGTCGGTCACGGTATCTGCCAGGACGACGATGCCCGCGTCGGGGCGGCTTGCTGACACGCGCTTGCCGGTACAGCGCGTCTCGTAGGTCAATGTCGTACCGGCCCTTGCGGGACTGGGAAGCCGCAGCTTGTCCTTGCCGAGCATCGCGAGAACCTGGATCTCGTCGGCGTGGCGCGCGAACAGCAGCGTGACGATGGCGAACAAGTGCGCCGAAGAGGCGATTAACGTCCCGAACGGCGAACGTTCGGCAACCGCGGTGTCGGTATGCACCGGACGTGGATCCCAGGTCCGGGCGAAGGCGACCACGTCGTCGGCATCCAGTTGCCAGGTCCCCACCACACTGTGGTAGTCGTCAGGAATGTCGTCGAAGAACAGCAATCGGGCAACTTGACTTGCGCAACGCAACTAGGCCGGACCAGGGCCGGACCCCGAAGGTGCCGGGCGCTTGATCAAGCTCAGCCGCCCCCGGCGACCGGTGCGTCGCGGCGGGTGAGCCCCAGGTCGGCGAACATCGCCATGTCGTCGTCGAAGCCGGGGTTCGGCGTGGTCAGCAGTTGATCGCCGCAGAAGATCGACCCCGCGCCCGCCATGAAGCACAGTGCCTGCGCCTCGTCGCTGAGTTCCGTGCGTCCGGCGGACAGCCGGATAACGGATTCGGGCATCAGGATGCGGGCCACGGCGATGCAGCGGGCGAGTTCGAGCGGCGGGAGCGGCTCGACGCCGTGCAGGGGCGTACCTTCCACCTGCACGAGGTTGTTGATCGGGACGGACTCCGGATGATCCGGTAGATTCGCGAGTTGGTGCAGCAACCCGGCACGGTCTTCCAGGGTCTCGCCCATGCCGACGATGCCCCCGCAACAGACGTTGATGCCCGCATCCCGAACGCATGCCAGCGTATCCAGCCGGTCCTGGTAGCTACGGGAGGTGATGATCTTGCCGTAGTAGTCCGGCGATGTATCGAGGTTGTGGTTGTAGTAGTCGAGTCCCGCGGCGGCAAGCGTCTGAGCCTGGGACGGCGTCAGCATCCCCAGGGTCGCGCAGGTCTCCATGCCGAGCTCCTTCACGGCCTCGATCAACTCGCCGACCCTGCGGGTCTGGGAATTCGTGGGGTTGCGCCAGGCGGCGCCCATGCAGAACCGTGTCGCGCCCGCATCGCGGGCTTTCCGGGCCGCGTCCACGACATCGCCCACCGCCAGCAGGCTGTGGGCATCGAGACCGGTGTCGTAGTGAACGCTCTGCGGGCAGTACTTGCAGTCCTCGGGGCAACCGCCGGTCTTGATGCTGAGCAGCGTGCTGATCTGGACTTCGTTTGCCGGATGGTACCGGCGGTGGACGGATTGGGCCCGGAACAGCAGATCGTTCAACGGCTGCTCGAAGAGACCGAGGATCTCGTCGAGTTCCCAGTCGTGCCTGATATGCTGATCGGTCAAGCTGTTGCCCCAACCCCTACGACGTTGGGCATCCTACCAGCCTCGCGTGCGAAAACGCCAAACGGAACCTCGCGACCGGGACGGCTATGGGGCGCTCCGGGCGGAGCCAACAGTTGACGATCGCCGTACACGGTTGGGGACACTCCTCTCATCAGCCTCGGTCCTGCGACCGAGTTGTCTGGTAAGGTTTCGGCAAGGTTTCGGTAACGTTTATGCAAGGTTTTGACATGGTCATGAGTCGGTTTCAGTTCCAATCGAGGTGGCGGGGGGCCACAGTCCCGGACCAATCGAGGCCCCGTAGGGTCGTGCATATGGGCAGTTGGGCACTGGGCTTGATCTTGGCTCTGCTGGCCACGGCGCCGGCACTGGCCGACGAGCCGCCGGTCATGGTGCTCGAAGGCGACGTGTCGGCGCTCTATGCCAACGGGGATTTCGTCGTGTGGAATCCCAAGCAAGCCGGCGGGGGATCGATGATGACTGCGGCGACCGCCGTCTCGAAGCCCGGGGACAAGCCGCCATCCATCGAATCGACCCTCGACATCGTGGCCAAGGCGCCGATCGGTCCGGATGGCAAGTTCCGGTTGGAGGCCGCCGCCGACAATCCCCGAAGGGTCTACTTCTACGTCCTCAACGCCGTGTCTCCCGAGGGCCACCGGATGGCACCCGTCAAAGGCAACGGTTTCATTCTGGAGGCCGGGGAACTGGAGCTAACGATGTCCCGTCGCGGGCGTTTCGTGATCGAAGGCGGCGCCTACAACGATGCCGTCTACAACACGTGGCGCCTTTCGGACGACTACAAGGCAGCACAAGCCGACCAGACGCGGCTATACACGCCGGTGGATGGCGAGTCGGAGGAAGACAAGAGACGCCGACTGGATCTCGCCGCAGAGGCACAGAACAAGGTGTTGTCGCTCGAATCGGAAGGGCGGGCGCACATTGCGACAACGCACCCGGATCCAATGGTGCGCCGCCTGACAGTCGAGACGACGTGGCTCTCGGGGCCTTGGATGCTTGACGCGCTGCGCGGGCTGGCCGAACTGACGCCCGAGGATCCATGGGTGGTGGAGCGTCTTGCCAGGGCGGAGGAGGGTGCCGCCAAGCGTGCTGAGGAACGTCGGCGCTTCGCGATCGGCGCGGATATCCGCGACTTCACGGCCGATACGCTCGATGGCGCGGCCGTGAACTTGGCCGACGTCCGCGCCAACAGCAGTCTGGTGCTACTCGAGTTCTGGGCCTCGTGGTGTGGCCCGTGCCGCGTCGAGATACCCCACATGAAGGAGGCCTATGACCGCTTCCGAGCAAAGGGTTTCGAGATCGTCTCGTTCACGATCGACGACGATCGCGAAGCCTGGGAGGAGGCGTCCGACGAGGAAGATCTGCCCTGGATCAACCTCGGGATGGGCCCGGAGGCGGAAGCGCCTACCGTCTACAACGTCACGGGGGTGCCGAAGAACTACCTAGTGGACTCGGGGACCGGCGACATCGTCGCCAAGGATCTGCGAGGCCACAAGCTCGATGAGAAACTCGAGGAGTTGCTGAACTGACTACCTGCTCCCCGGGGCTTACACACGGCCCGGAGAGGGCGCAAAGACGTAATCTGCTATTCTCAAACAAGATGATCAGGCCTAAGCATATGAGGGGACGATGCAATGCTATTACTCAAGAATCAACCGACGCTCAGGTGTTGCAGCACACCGGTTTCGTCGAGGCAACGGCTTCCATTTCTGGCGGGCTGGGGCATTGCCCTAGTGGTTTCCTTCGCGACGGCTTTCGCGGTTGCCCAGGAGGACGACGACGAGGAGACGACCGAACCCGAGGAGCAGTCGCAAGACGCTGACGGGCCGGTAGAAACCGTAGTGGTGACAGGTAGCCGGGTCGCCCGCAACCCGTCCGAGCTGTCGCGCAACGTGATCGTGCTCGACGAGCAGGCCATTCGCGCCACGGGCGAGTTCACGCTGCCTCGGGTACTTCAGCAGCTGCCTCAGAACACCAACCCCACGAATGCGACCTACGGCTCCCAATTGAACGGCGTGAACAACATGACCGGCGCCGCGACCGTCAACCTGCGCGGGCTGGGCAGCGAATCCACCTTGATTCTGGTCGATGGCCGTCGCGTGGGGTACAGCGGCATCCTGGGCGGCGTAACCGACATCTCGACGATTCCGCTGTCCATGGTGGAGCGAATCGAGATTCTGCTCGATGGCGCGTCCGCCGTGTACGGTTCGGACGCCGTGGGCGGCGTGGTGAACATCATCACCCGCAAGGACTATTCTGGCGTCGAGGTGGACGTGGACTACGCCCGTCCCCACAAGAGCGGATTCGACGAGTCCCGCGTCAGCGTAGCGGGCGGCTTCTCCTGGGACGGCGGTCGCGCCAAGGTGGGTTTCGAGCGCTACCGCGACAGCGGCTTGGATTCGTCCCTGCGCGATTCGCTCATCCTCACCAACCGGTCGACTCTGCTGACGACCCGCCAGAAGAATACTGCGGCGGGACCGCAGATCCGCGTGTACACGTGGTTCTTCGACGAATCCTGCACACCGGCAACCGCAATACTCTGGGACTTGAACGGCACCCTGCTCACCGTTGCCGAATACAATGCCTTGGATGCCGATCAACAAGCCAACGCCACCTGCCTCAATGATCTCACGCTGCCTTTGGGATTCCGCCACACCGACGATCTGCAGACCATCGACCGGTTCGGCGAACCGCATTGGGGCGAGGAAGCCGAGGTGGGCTACAGCCTGACGCCGGAACAGATCAACAGCGTCGTCAGCATCGGCCTCGACCAGGATGTCACCGATACGATCGTTGCGCATGCCACCTTGCGGTTGGGGACGAAGGAATCTCAGTCGGATCGCGGCCTGAATGGTCGCGGCGGTCGGCTGCACGGCGGCAATCCCTTCAATCCGTTCGGCCGGTGGGTCAGCCTGACGGGCCTCGCCGTCGATCAGCCGCCCCGGTCCTTCGAGTCGGAAGGCAACGATCTGTTCGCCGACCTCGGCCTCGAAGGCCAGCTCGGCACTTGGAGGTGGCAGGCCGAGTACGGCCTGTCTCGATCGGAAGGCGACACCCACCGCCTGAACGTGCGCGATCCGGCCTACGGCAACGGCATCAACAGCGACGGCGTCACCGAGGCTGTCATCGCCAGGCAGCGGGGTGGGTCCGACGCTGACTGCCAGGCATTGCAGGCGGAGATCGGCGGCACGCGGTACACCTATTCCACGTTCTTCGGTGGCCAGTGCTCGGTCTACGGCGCGGCGCCGGACCCCATCGACCCCTTCGGCGACATCAGCGAATGGATCATTCCGGACGTCAGAGCCGGGTACGAGAATCGGCAGACGCGGTTCGTGGCTGAGCTGCTCGGTAGCGTTCTCGACCTCCCCGGGGGCGCAGTGGCGCTTTCCCTCGGCTACGACTTCCGCGAGGACGTGCTGGACTCCTTCTCCGAGTTGACCACCTTTACCTTCATTAGCAGCGCTTCCGCCACCGGCAGCGCCCCGTTCGACACGAGTATCGCCCGCGACAACCACGCGATGTTCGCAGAAGCGGTAGTCCCGGTGTTCGGGCCAAGCAATGCGTCGGACTGGGTCCAACTCCTGAACCTGACGTTCTCGGCGCGCTACGATTCGTATTCCAACGTGGACGTGGAGTATCGCCAGACCGACACCAACGAAGGGGGCACGCTGGACGCGGCCGATCCGGGCAGCAAGACGACGTGGAGCTTCGGCATGGTCTACCGGCCGGCGGACAGCCTGCAGTTCAAGGCGGAC
>JAPOYW010000597.1 GCA_026706425.1 Gammaproteobacteria bacterium | reverse complement strand
CCAGCACGCACGGCACCTCGTGGCGGCGACCGTCTTGGTGCTCGTCACCGGGTGCGCGGCGCTCATCGGGAGCGTCACGGGGGGTGTCGCATCGGACCTGTCGGACGCGATACTCGAAAGCGACGATCCCGCGACCGTGCGCGACGGCGCTCCCGCGTACCTCATCATGCTCGATGCCCTGTTGCGCAGAAGCGGCGAGAATGCCGACCTGCTGCGCGCCGCGGCGTCCCTCAACGGCGCCTACGCCACGGCGTTCGTGGCCGACGACTCGCGGCGGCGGTCTTTTGCGACCAAGGCGTTCGATTTCGCGCTCCGCGCCACCTGCCTGGACATCGTCTGGACCTGTGAAGTGCGTACGTTGGGCTTCCCGGATCTCGAACGCCACACGATGGCCCTTCGACGAGAGGATGTGCCGGCCGCCTACGCCTTGGCGACCGCCTGGGCGGGATGGATCCAGGCACACGCGGACGATTGGAACGCGGTTGCGGATCTCGCCCGGATCAAGCCGATCCTGCTTCGTGTGGCCGAGTTGGACGAGGCCCACGACCACGGCGGCCCGAGGCTCTACCTGGGCGTGTTCGAGACGCTTCTGCCGCCTTCTTCGGGCGGACGTCCCGAGGTGGGCCGCGAGCACTTCGAGCGCGTGATCGAACTCACCGCTGGCCGGCACCTGATGGCCAAGGTCTTTTACGCGGAGTCGTATGCCCGGATGGTCTTCGACCGCGAACTGCACGACCGGCTGTTGACGGAAGTACTGTCGGCCGACGCCCGGGCACCGGGACTCACCCTCATGAACACGATCGCACAGGAGGAAGCCCGTGCGTTGCTGGAGTCTTCCGATGACTACTTCTAGCCGTTTCGTTGCGACCGTCGCGACAACGATAGCCGCCATCGCGTTGGTCGTGGCGCAGTTGTCTTTGGCCGTGGAACTGAAGATCGCCACGAGCGCTCCCGATGGAACCGCTTGGATGAAGCTGCTGCGCCAGGCTGGCACCGACGTGGCGAAAGCCACAGAAAAGCGCGTCAAGCTGAAGTTCTACCCGGGCGGCACCCAGGGTGACGACGGCGACGTGATGCGCAAGATGCGCATCGGGCAACTGCACGGGGGAAGTATCCGCACGGGAGTCTTTGGGACCAGGTACTCGGACATCCAGCTCTACCACCTGCCCATGGTGTTCCGCGACATGGACGAGGTGGACGCGGTGCGGCGCGCCTTGGATCCGGATCTGATCAAGGGAGTCGGGGATGCTGGCTACACGGCCTACGGCATCGTCGAGCTCGGCATGGCGTACGCCATGAGTACGCGCGAGGCGCGCTCGTTGGCGGATGCCCGACGGCTGAAGGTCTGGGCACCGAAGGGCGACATCCCGGTGATCCGCCTGCTCGAGGCATTCGACATCAAGCCGATCACGCTGACTATCGGCGAGGTGCTGCCCAGCCTCGCCCAGGGTGTGATCGACACGGTGGCGGCACCGCCCGTGGCCGTGCTGCCGCTGCAATGGCACACGCGCCTCGAATACGTGCTCGATCTACCGTTCATGTACATCTACAGTCCGTTCGTCATCTACGAGCAGAGCCTCAGGGGCGTGGACCCGGCCGATCGTGCGGCGTTGCACCGGATTCTGTCCGCAGCGGTCGCCGAGGCCGACCGGCGCAGCCGTGCGGACCACAATGCCGCGTGGAATGCCCTGGGGAAGCAAGGGATTGAGTTCCTCAGTCCGAAGGCGGTTGAGGTCGACGCGTGGCGCGCGGCTGCCCTCGACGCAACGAGAGTCTGGATCGACGAGGGAATCGTCAGTCACCGGATGTACGCCAAGCTGCAGTCCGTGCTCGCCGAGATCCGGGGTGCACAGGCCGCCGACAACGACAAGACACTAACGGTCGCGGAACGCTGAACGTGCCGGAGCGGCTGCGCCGCGGCATCGAGGTCGCCGAGAACTGCCTGCTCGCGGTCTTTCTCTCCGCGATGCTCGGCGTCGCGGTCTACCAGATCGTCGCGCGCAACGCCTTCGGAGCGGGCGTGGTCTGGGGCGAGGAGTTCGTCCAGATGGCGGTCCTTTGGCTGACCATGGTCGGCGGAGCGGTGGCCTCCGGCACCGACAGCCACATCCGCATCGACATCGTGTCGCGCTTCGGCGGACCGGAGTTGCGGGCCGTCGCGGCCCGCACCACCGCGTTGTTCACCGCCTGCGTGTGCGCCGCGCTCGGTTGGTTCTCCATCGAGTTCATCAAATGGGACTTCATCGACGGCACGCCCGGCGTGGGTGCCGTGCCGGCGTGGGTCTGCGAAACCATCATCCCCGCCGCCGCCGCCGTCATGGCATTGCGCTACCTGCGCCACGCCATCTGGCCGCGACCGAGGGAAGAACAGTGATCTGGGCAGGCGTCGCTCTGGTCGTGCTGATGGCGCTCCTGGGCGCGCCGTTGTTCGCGGTGGTGCTGGCGGCAGCCATGCTGGGGTTCATGGCCGTTGGCGTCGACCTCGCCGCGGTGGCGATCAACATCTACGATCTGACGGACAAGCAGCTCCTGGCGGCGCTGCCTTTCTTTACCTTCGCCGGCTACCTGATGGCGCACGCCAAGTCCTCGGAGAGACTAATGGCGTTGGTCCGGGCGCTGTTCGGGTGGATGCCCGCCGGTCTCGCCATCGTTGGCTTCATCGCCTGCGCCTTGTTCACCGCCCTGACGGGCGCGTCCGGGGTCACCATCGTCGCGCTCGGTGCCCTGCTGCTGCCGATGCTCACGTCGAGCGGCTACCGCGAACGCTACAGCCTCGGCCTCGTGACTACGTCGGGCAGCCTAGGGGTGCTGATCGTGCCGTCGGTGCCGCTGATCCTGTACGGCGTGGTGGCCCAGCAGATGGATGTGGGCGAGGCGTTCACCATCCAGCAGCTTTTCATGGGCGGCCTCGGACCCGCCTTGTTGATGGTGGTGCTGCTTTCCGCATGGACCATTTGGCGGCACGGCGACGTGCCGCGCAGCCGCTTCGACGCCGGGGAGGTGTGGCGAGCGGTGAAGGCGGCGCGGTGGGAAATACCGCTTCCCTTCGTGGTGCTGGGCGGCATCTACTCCGGCTATTTCGTGATCTCCGAAGCGGCCGCGGTGACTGTGGTCTACGTATTGATCGCGGAAGTCGTCCTCTATCGGGAAGTCTCGTTGCGTGCGTTGCCGGCGGTGATCCGCGAGTCGATGGTGATGGTCGGCAGCATTCTGCTCATCCTCGGGGTGGCGCTGGCGTTCACCAACTTCCTGGTGGACGCCCAGGTGCCCCAGGCGCTGTTCGACTTCATGCAGGAACACGTCTCGAGCCCGCTCACGTTCCTGCTGCTGCTCAACATCCTGCTGCTGCTGCTCGGTGCGATCCTCGACATCTTCGCCGCCATCATCATCATGGTGCCGCTCTTGCTTCCCGTCGCCGCTGGCTACGGCATCCACCCGATCCACTTGGGGATCATCTTCCTGGCGAACCTGCAGATCGGCTACTTCACGCCGCCCATCGGCATGAACCTGTTCATCGCCAGCTACCGATTCAACCGACCCGTGCTCGAACTGTACGCGGCATGTCTGCCGTTCATGGTCGTGCTCCTGATCGCGGTTCTCATCATCACCTACGTTCCCGCGCTCTCTCTCTGGTTCCTCTGAGAGGGACAGCGTGGGCACAGCAGTGCGTATCGTCGCGGTCGCGATCATCGGATTGGCGCTGATCGCGGGCATTGCCACCTACTACGTACTCGGCACCCGGCACGGTCAGGACTTCGCTCTTCAGCGTGCGACTGCGGGAATCTTCGCGCGGGTGGTGCCGGCCGGATACGACGGCCTGCGCGTATTCGTGTGCGGTTCCGGCTCGCCGCTTCCCGGCCGGGCGCAGGCCTGTGTGGCGGTCACGGCAGGGGAGTCGCTGTACCTCGTGGATTCGGGCGCCGGTTCGCCTGCCGTCATGCAGGTGCACGGTCAGCCGATGGCCCACCTGCGCGCCGTTCTGCTCACCCACCTGCACAGCGACCACATCACCCGGCAGGCGTCGACCGGGTTGTCGGCGGGTACAACGAGGTTCTCGCCCTGGATCGAGGGTTCCGGGTTGCCCATCACGGCATCCACCTTCTGGCCCCGGAACTGGGTGTGATGCACGCCGAGACCGTCGGACCGGGGATCGTCGTTGAAGAGAACGGGCTCGTGATCACCGCGTTTTCTGTCAACCACGAGCCGATCACGCCGGCGTATGGCTACCGTTTCGACTACCGCGGCCGCTCGGCGGTCGTCAGCGGGGATACCGTCGTGACGGACAGCCTCGAAGCCGCGGCGCGCGGTGCCGATCTGCTGCTGCACGACGTGTTGTCGATGCGGATCGTTGGCACCATGCAAGCCGCTGCGACTGCGGTCGGCGCGTCCCGCCCGGCCAAGATATTCTCGGACATCCCGACCTACCATGCGCATGCCGTCGAACTGGGCCCGCTCGCGGAACGCACGGGTGTGCGAATGCTCGCCGTGTATCACTTCGTGCCGCCACCGAGGAACTACCTGATGGAGCGGATCTATCGGCACGATCTGCCGGACGACACGGTCCTCACGCGCGACGGCACCGAGTTCAAGCTCCCGGCGGACAGCACTGCGATCCATGTCACGCACCCTTGAGATCGACGTCGGTACCGGTTGAGACGATGGCCGCCAAGCCCAAGAATTCGCGCGGCGGCGAGATGGCGAACCCCTCTCCGCCATTGCGGTGGGCCATGTCCAGGGTGCTTGCCCGGGCCGCGGATCGGGATCGAATCGCCGCCCGGCGCCGCAAGCTGGAGGCGAAGCGCCGCAGGTCAGGGTCTGCCCATGTGGTCGAGTACTTCCACCAGGTGGACGACGGCTACAGCCACCTCGCCGCGCAGATGCTTAGCGCTTTCGTCGAGCGCTACCACGTTCGGCTCGTCTGTCACCTCGTCGGTCCGCCCAGCGGGCCGAACGCACCGGAGCCGGACTTCCTGCTCGACCTCTCCCGATATGACGCCGCCAGGATCGGCCCGCACTACGGCCTCGAGTTTCCCGGAGGCTCGGATCCGCCGGACCGAGAGCTCGTGGATCTGGCAACGCGCATCCTGGCCGGGGTCGTGACCGACTCGGGTACCTTCGTCGACGCGGCACCCCGTGTCGGCGATGCACTCTGGTCCGGATCCGCGGAGGCGTTGCAGGGCTTGGCCGAGCGCTTCCGGCCCGCCGCCGACGCGACATCGGTTCTCGCCTCGGGCGAGAGGCGTCGGGCCGACCTTGGCCACTACTCGGGCGCGATGTTCCACTACGCCAAGGAGTGGTACTGGGGCGTCGACCGTCTTCACCACCTCGGGCAGCGGTTGATCGAACTCGGCGCAAGCCACGACGGCGGGGAAATCCTTGGCGCTCCGCCGGCAATCGAGCCCGGACCGCACCGCGACGACGGATCGATGGCGTTGGAGATCTTTCCGTCGGTGCGAAGTCCGTACACGGCGTTGTCGTTCGACGCGGCCGTGGAGCTCGCGCGCGCCACCGGCGTACGCCTGCGGGTCCGACCGGTGCTGCCCATGGTGATGCGCGGCGTACCCGTGACCCGCACCAAGGGGGTCTACATCTTCATGGACGCCGCACGGGAGGCGCGCTCGCACGGCCTGACCGATTGGGGCAGCTACTACGAGCCGGTCGGCGCCCCGGTGGAGCGGTGCTATTCGCTCTACCCATGGGCCGTCGCCGAGGGTCGCGGCGTCGAATTGTTGAGTGCCTTCATGCGTGCCGCGTTCCGGGAAGGGATCAACACCAATACCGACGCCGGCCTGCGCCATGTTGTGGAGGCTGCGGGGCTGTCATGGGCAGAGGGCCAATCCATCGTTGGCACGGAAGTCTGGAACGACCGCGCCTGGCGCGACGAAATCGAGGAGAATCGACGGGCGATGTACGACGTTGGGCTTTGGGGCGTACCCAGTTTCCGGTTGCTCGATGCCAGTGGAGAGACGCGGCTTCGGGTCTGGGGCCAGGACCGGCTGTGGCTCGTGGCGCACGAAATACAGCGTGTCTTGGCGGCCCGACTCTGACGCAAGCAGGTTCCAATCGGGCGATGGGCTCGGGCTTTGAAATCTCGGTGCCTACCGCTGAATTTTCATGGTATGGTGTTTCACCGTGATCCCCAGAACAGCCCATGCGCGTGCGATCAAGGA
>JAPOYW010000045.1 GCA_026706425.1 Gammaproteobacteria bacterium | reverse complement strand
CATCGAAAGCGGTCTCGATCTCGTCGAGGATCGCGGGATCGTCGATCGTCGACGGCGCCTCGTAGGGGTCGCCGTCGGCGATCCTGCGAATGACCTGGCGCAGGATCTTGCCGGATCGGGTCTTCGGCAGCCGGGGTACGACGAGCGCCTGCTTGAAGTTGGCGAACGCGCCCACACGCCCGCGTACCATCTGCACGAGTTCGGCTTCCAGGGCCCGAGGTTCCGTGTTGACGCCGTCCTTCAGCAGAACGAGCCCCAAGGGAACCTGCCCCTTGTCCTCGTCGGCTTAGCCACTCGTAGGTGGGCGGATCCAGGCGTTCGCCGGCGACGAACAGGTATTCGAGGCAGGAGATGTCGTAGCGCGCCTTGAGTTCGGCGTCCGGGTCCTCCTTCTTCACGGCGCGGAAAGCGGTCGGGGCGACGAAGAACGTCTTGACGCCGTGTTCGGCGATGACGCGCCAGATGGCGCCGGCGTCGGGCGTTCGCACCGGCTTGCCTCGTAGAGCACCGTCGCGCAACCCTTGATGAGCGGCGCGTAGACGATATAGGAGTGGCCGACCACCCAGCCGACATCCGATGCCGCCCAGTACACGTCGCCGGCGTCGCAGCCGTAGATCGCGCCCATGCTGTAGTTGAGCGCGACGGCGTGGCCGCCGTTGTCGCGCACCACGCCCTTCGGACGCCCGGTCGTCCCCGAGGTGTAGAGGATGTAGAGCGGGTCCCAGGCGTCGACCTCCACCCAAGGCGCCGGCTCGCTCTGTGCTTCCCAGGTGGCCCAGTCGAGGTCACGGCTACCGACGAGTGCCGCTTGGCATTGCGGGCGCTGCACGATCACTGTTCTCGTCGGCTTGGACTCGGCGAGTTCGATGGCTTCGTCCAGCAGGGGCTTGTAGGGGATGACGGTCTGGAACTCGATGCCGCAGGATGCCGACAGCACGACCTTCGGCTTCGCGTCATCGATGCGTACGGCCAGTTCCGGTGCCGCGAAGCCGCCGAACACGACGGAATGAACGGCCCCGAGGCGGGCGCAGGCCAGCATGGCGATCGCCGCCTCCGGGATCATGGGCATGTAGACGATGACACGATCGCCCTTTCCCACGCCGAGGTCGGCCAAGCCGCCTGCCACCCGCGCCACGCGTTGGGTCAACTCGGCGAAGGTGTAGCGGTCGATGTGGCCGGTGACGGGCGAGTCGTAGATCAACGCGACGTCGTCGCTGCGTCCCGCGGCCACGTGCCGATCCGGGGCAAGCCACGCGGTATTGAGCTTGCCGCCCTGGAACCAGCGAGGCGTGCCGTTGTCGTCGGCGTCGAGAATCGAGGTCGGGAACTGGAATCAGTCGATTTGCTCCGCCGCCCGCCGCCAACGCCGCCAGAACGCCTCGGGATCGTCGAGGGACGCCCGAACTAGGGGGCATCCTTTAACAGGCAGCGACGCACGTGTTTTCGTAATTCAGCATAAAGGACTTTGGCGATGTTGTTTCTGGATCCCGTCCAGCCACCCTCCCCCAACGATCAACAGTGAGGATGTGCACTATCAAAGCGACCTCGATACTCGTATCGCAGTTCCAAGCGTCGTCGGAGTGTGCGCAGGGCCCCGGCAACCCGGAGTAGGGCTCGCTCGTGTAGGATGAAGAGTCCAGAGCGTGCGCAAATTCCGTGTTCTCGCTGCCCCACACCGTGGCGGGCACGACCTCGTCGTGTTCGGCACCGTTGACGGGGGGTATTTGTTGCGACCATGAGAAATATGGGTGTGAACATGAACCACTCCACCGAAAACTAAGAGCATACGGCTCCACCCGCTGGCCCCCACCGTACCGTGGGGGAACAATTGTGATCAAGGGCATCTCCCACTCGGACTCGCACACTACGGCCCGTTCGTGCTCGTGAACGTACGAGTGAGCGTCCGTGTCGTAGCAATCCACTTCGAAATCTAGGGAGATGAGCCCTGCGGTTCCTTGCAGTCCGGCAAGGCAGCCGCCTGCCGCTGCAAGACATCGTAGTCTCGTCAATGCGTTCACTGCGCCCATTTCAGCCCCCCTTCGCACACATTCGCGGTTAACGATGCCATGGTCTCTGGGTCTTCGAATGCGAGTGCCGCCAGATCCACAACTGACGCCGCCTTACTAGCGCGTTCTCCCCCGATCAATTCCCTTAACGTTGCCGCTCCCTCGGGGGTCAGTTCCGCCAACCTCTTTGCAATCGCAGCCGGCATCGCGTCGGACACCGCTCTGTCGTACTCGGCCAGCAGCATTCCGCGCCTTATGACCTCGGCTTCCGGTAGAGAGCACATTTCATCCACGAGATGCCGCGCCGCGTGAGCCGCTGCGGTTTTGACGCGACGGTTGTCTAGTTGGGCGACCGCACGAAGAACGTTGGCATCTTCCGGCCCGAACCCGAGCCTGTCGAAGGCTTCGTGCCTCGCCATGCCCTTCGCCCTCAGGCGCACGGTTACCAAAAAGCTCGCTGGCACCATCTCAATGTTGGCAATGATCGGGTTCTCCTGCGGCTGCTTGGCATCCCGAAGGTCTGCTGCGCCAGCCTCTACTAGCGCACTACCATTGGTTTCAGACTGTGCCAATGAGGGAACGGCCAGAGTGGCCACCAGTCCCAACAACGGCAAGGATCGCTTGAGTGGTCGCATTTGAGCATCCCACATGGGTTTCATCCCCATTTGACTCCCCCTTGAGGCTTAGTTCAACAACCCCCGGCCCCCGCCCGAGCGCCGGGCTGTTTGCTGAAGCTCACAATGGGTAAGCAGATCCCGCCTATTCGCCGGAGGGCTGTTGTATTCGACGGGCACCCCGGCATAGGCCAAGGTGCTTACCCACAAAGGTCGTGAGACCACAAGGGTTGTAAGCTTCAGCATGAAGTGCGACATCGATCCCAGCGTGCGGCGGGCGCGCACTACGCGTTTCGGGTCGCCCGGTATGAGCTCGCGGCGTTCGGGCTTGAGTTCCTCGACGAAGGCGCCGCGTTCGGCGGGCGGGACGCCTCGAACCACCGCCACGCCATTTCCTCGTCGTTCCAGTCGCAGTGGCGAGCGGGTCGTGGCGCAGCACTAGGTGGAAGTGGTTGCCGAGCACCGTGCACGAGTAGATGTTCGACCGCGAAGCAGGGCGACAGGTAGCTCATGCGCTCGACGAGCTAGGTCCAGCGGGGGAGTAGTCGCGGTCGTCGTGCTCGTCGACGCCGCACAGGAAGGCGCGGCGCACGCAGCGCGACACGAGGTGGTAGTCGCACTCGTTCACGGGATCGATCAGCAGATGCTGCGGGGTGGCCATGCGCCGATGGTCCGCAAGCGCGACCGGGGCCGCTACAGTCGTTTGCCATGGCGGCCGTGAGAAATCGCTGTCGATTCCCATCCGACTGCCGGTGTCGTGTAGGATCGGAGTCGCGTGTGTCCCCAATTCCGCGCCACGGTTTTCACGGCGATGCTGCCCTTGGTCACGGCGAATCTCGACCTCGCTTTCCACCGGGAACTCTTGGACGGCCTCGGTGTCGGGCAGATGGACGGGATGGTTCAGATGCTGGCCCGGGAGGGCATCCTCCGGGAATCGGGCGACGACTACGCGCTCAATGTCGGGTTCGCGAACGGCCGCCTACCGGCCAACGCCGACCCGTACGAACCGTTTGAATTGTTAGGGTTGCTGGGCGGCCCCTAACCTGCACGGCCAACGCCAACCCCGCGTCCATCGAAAGCGGTCTCGATCTCGTCGAGGATCGCGGGATCGTCGATCGTCGACGGTGCCTCGAAGGAATCCCCGTCGGCGATCTTGCGGATCACCTGGCGCAGGATCTTGCCGGAGCGCGTCTTCGGCAGGCGCGGTACGACAAGCGCCTGCTTGAAGTTGGCGAACGCGCCCACACGGCGGCGCACCATCTGCACGAGTTCGGCTTCCAGGGCCGCGGGGTCGGTGTTGACGCCGTCCTTCAACAGAACGAGGCCCAAGGGAACCTGTCCCTTGTCCTCGTCGGCGATGCCCACCACGGCGCACTCCGCCACCGCCGGATGGGCCGCGACCACCTCCTCGAGTTCGCCGGTCGACAGCCGATGACCCGCCACGTTCATGACGTCGTCCACGCGTCCCATGATGTAGACATAGCCGTCCGCGTCCCGGTAGCCGCCGTCGCCGGTGAGATAGAAACCCGGGTAGCGCGACCAGTAGGCGTCCTCGAATCGCTGGTGGTCGCCCCAAATCGTCGGCAGGGTGCCCGGGGGTAGGGGTGCCTTGACGACCACGTTGCCTTCCTGGTTGGGACCGAGTTCGTTGCCGTCTTCGTCGAACACCTTGAGGTCGTAGCCCGGGACCGGGAAGCTCGGACTGCCGGGTCGGGTCGGCGCCGAGTGCGCGTCGGCAACGCCCATCATGTTGGCGCAGATGGACCAGCCGGTCTCCGTCTGCCACCAGTGATCGATCACCGGCGTGTGCACCGTGGACTTCAGCCACTCGTAGGTTGGCGGGTCCAGGCGCTCGCCCGCCACGAACAGGTACTGAAGGGACGAGATGTCATAGCGATCCTTCAACTCGGCGTCCGGATCCTCCTTTTTCACCGCCCGGAACGCGGTGGGCGCGACGAAAAAGGTCCTGACGCCGTGTTCGGCGATTACCCGCCAGATGGCCCCGGCGTCCGGCGTTCGCACCGGCTTGCCCTCGTAGAGCACCGTCGCGCAACCCTTGATGAGCGGTCCATAGACGATATAGGAGTGGCCGACCACCCAACCCACGTCCGACGCTGCCCAGTACACGTCGCCGGCGTCGCAGCCGTAGATCGCTGCCATGCTGTAGTTGAGCGCGACGGCATGGCCGCCGTTGTCGCGCACGACGCCCTTGGGCTGCCCGGTCGTCCCCGAGGTGTAGAGGATGTAGAGCGGATCCCAGGCGTCGACCTCGACCCAGCCGACCGGTTCGCTCGCGGCTTCCCAGGAAGCCCAATCGAGGTCGCGTTTGTCGATCAGCGCTGCTTTGCATTGCGGGCGCTGCACGATCACGGTTCGCGTCGGCTTGGACTCGGCAAGTTCGATGGCCTCGTCCAGAAGGGGCTTGTAGGGGATGACGGTCTGGAACTCGATGCCGCAGGATGCCGACAGCACGACCTTCGGCTTCGCGTCATCGATGCGTACGGCCAGTTCCGGTGCCGCGAAGCCGCCGAACACGACGGAATGAACGGCCCCGAGGCGGGCGCAGGCCAGCATGGCGATCGCCGCCTCCGGGATCATGGGCATGTAGACGATGACACGATCGCCCTTTCCCACGCCGAGGTCGGCCAAGCCGCCTGCCACCCGCGCCACGCGTTGGGTCAACTCGGCGAAGGTGTAGCGGTCGATGTGGCCGGTGACGGGCGAGTCGTAGATCAACGCGACGTCGTCGCCGCGTCCCGCGGCCACGTGCCGATCCAGGGCAAGCCACGCGGTATTGAGCTTGCCGCCGCGAAACCAGCGCGGGGTGCCGCTGTCGTCGTCATCGAGAATCGAGGTCGGGAACTCGAACCAGTCGATCTGCTCCGCCGCCCGCCGCCAGAAAGCCTCTGGATCGGCGAGGGACGCCCGGTAGGCGTCCGCGTAGGTGCGGTCTTCCAAGGCGACTAGCCCGCTGCGGTTGTCTGGACGACCCGGGCGGTTTCCAGCGTGTCGACTTCGTCCGCGCCGAGCCCCAGCTCGGCAAGCACCGACCGGGTGTCTTCGCCCGGAATACGGGCGGCATGCGAGATCGCAGGCGTGGTGCGGCTGAACCGCGGCGACGGCGCGGGCTGGGTCACGCCGTCCACCGTGACGAAGGTTTCGCGGTGCCGATTGTGGGGGTGATCCGGAGCCTCGAGAATCGACAGCACGGGCGCGAAGCAGACGTCGCTGCCCTCCATGATCTCGCACCACTCGTCGCGGGTCTTGGTCTTGAAGACCTCCGTCAACTCCGCCTTGAAATCGACCCACCGGTCGTTGTCCATCTGCGGCCCGAAGCGATTCGGATCCACGCCGGATTTTTCGACGAGTTCGGCGTAGAACTGCGGTTCGATGGCGCCGACGCAGACGTGTTTGCCGTCCTTCGTTTCGTAGGTGTTGTAGAAGTGGGCGCCGCCGTCGAGCATGTTGGCGCCGCGCTGGTTCCGGAACCCGAATCCCATGCCTACGGTGCGCGAATGCTATTCAGTTGGCCAAACGCGCGAATTTCCGTGATG
>JAPOYW010000142.1:2830-6206 GCA_026706425.1 Gammaproteobacteria bacterium | reverse complement strand
CCTTGCGCACTTCGTGTTCATCAAAGCGTAGCACTTGCCATCCTAGGGAGGATATGTGTCCATGGCCTGCGTGATGCTCGCCGTGCTGCTACTGCAGAACACCCCGGTGCTCGACTTCCGTGCCATCTCGGCGCGCAGCCAACTCGACCGGGTCGAGTCGGGGAAGATCGACCTCGAGCAGTTCGACTTCCGGTACGTGGCGCGCGAGCTTGCTCGTCCCGGGTACTTGGCTGCACACCAGCTTCTTGGGGACGCTATCGATTCACGCGATCAGCGCGATGGGGAGGACGCGATCATCCCGTTCGCGGCCGAGGAAGCACTCGAGACCATCCAGTCCGGCGGCACCGCGGTATTCCGCCGATCACCCGACGACGTGCCGGACCGGGACTTCTGGGCCGAGGTGGCCTACCGGCCGGAACCGTTCGACGTGCCGGACGGCGTACGCGAGGCGATCGATCAGGAGGCTTACATAGCCTACCGGGTCGAGAGGCCGATCCTGGTCCGGGCCGAACTCGATGGCGATTCGGAGCGGACGGAATTCGTGCTACTCGGCGTGCATCGAAACGAGTTTCCCGGTCTCGAGGGGGTAGTGCCGCCGCATGTCTCGTTCAGCCCGCTGGCGTACGCCATCGTCGATCCGGGTGACGGCTGGGAGTTCGTCATGCTGATGCCGGGCGAGGGCCGTATTCCGTCCGAGGATCCCGAGGCCGTCCTCGGAGTCCTGCGCAGCGCCCCGATCACCCCGCTACGTCCGCGCTACGACCACGTGAAGATCGGCGATACCGTGTACGCGTTGCCCCCGCGCGACTGGTAGTCCGTCGAGACGCCGTAGTCGCCGAGCGTGGACCCTACGATTTGGTGTCCGGGATCGGCACCGGGAACGGCGTGACGTTGCTTCCGGAACTGTCGGTGATCTTGGCGATGCCTTCCTTCTCGACCTCGTCGATCCGGATCACCGCGTGCATGGGGATGAAGCTGCGCTGGACGGTGTCGAACTCGCTGCGCAGCTTGTCCTCCGCCGGGTCGATGACCATCTGGGAGCGCTCGCCGAATATGTAGTCCTCGATGACGACGAAGCCGTAGACGTCGCTCTGGTAGAAGGAGCGGGCATAGACCTCGTAGATCTGCCCGTGACTGTGGAAGTAGATCCGGTAGATGTGCGAGTCCTGGGGCATGCCAACCCTCGATGGGTGCCGGTTCCCCGATTAATAGGTATCGACAAGGCAATTTCAAGCGCGAATAGTGCCCCGCCCGGCCCGCGGCGGGCCGCCACGGCTATAATCCGCGTCTCCAAAACGGGCTTCTATGCCGTGAAACTCTACGTCAAGACACACGGTTGCCAGATGAACGAGTACGACTCGGCGCGCATGGTGGACGTCTTGCGCGAGAGTCACGGTGCGACGCTCGTCGACGATCCGGCAACAGCGGACCTGGTGCTCCTCAACACCTGCTCGGTGCGCGAGAAGGCCGCGGAGAAGGTGTTCAGCCAGCTCGGCCGGTGGAAGTCGCTGAAACGCGCCAACCCGGATCTCGTCATCGGCGTTGGGGGTTGCGTGGCGAGCCAGGAGGGCAGGGCGATCACCGCGCGGGCCCCCTACGTGGATCTGGTGTTCGGCCCGCAGACCCTGCATCGGCTACCGGCCATGGTCGACGAGAGCCGCTGCCGTCGGGCCCCGGTGGTGGACATCAGCTTCCCGGAGATCGAGAAGTTCGACCGGTTGCCGGAACCCCGCGTAGACGGACCTTCGGCGTTCGTCTCGGTGATGGAGGGCTGCAGCAAGTACTGCACGTTCTGCGTGGTGCCCTACACCCGGGGCGAGGAGGTGTCCCGCCCGGTGTCGAGCGTCATGCGCGAGGTCGTCCAGCTTGCGGCCCGGGGGGTGCGCGAGATCAACTTCCTCGGCCAGAACGTCAACGCCTACCGGGGCCGGATCGACGGCGCCGAGGCCGATCTCGCCGAGTTGATCCACTACGCGGCGAAGGTCGACGGCATCGACCGCATCCGCTTCACGACCTCGCACCCGGTGGAGTTCCGTTCGACGCTGATCGATGCCTACCGGGACATCCCCGAACTCGTGGACCACCTGCACCTGCCCGTGCAATCCGGGTCGGATCGCGTGCTCGCGATGATGAAACGCGGTCACACGATCCTGGAATACAAGGCCAAGATTCGTGCACTGCGCCGTGCCAGGCCCGGCATCAGCCTGTCGTCGGACTTCATCGTCGGCTTCCCCGGCGAGTCGGAGCGGGACTTCGAGGCGACGCTTGCGCTGGTCGAGGAACTCGACTACGACATCTCCTTCAGCTTCGTCTACAGCCCGCGCCCGGGAACACCCGCGGCCTCGCTGGCGGACGACACGCCGGCGGAAGTGAAACAGGAGCGCCTCGCGGCACTCCAGGCGCAGCTAAGGCGACAGGCGGCTGCCCACGCCGAGGCCATGGTGGGCACCCGGCAACGGGTGCTGGTCACCGGCCGCTCGAAACGGGATCCGGGGCAGTTGGCCGGGCGCACCGAGAACAACCGCGTCGTGAACTTCCCGGCCCCCGAGCCCGGTGCTTCGTCGCTGATCGGCGACTTCGCGCAAGTCGAGGTCACCGAGGCGTTGCCGAACTCGCTGCGGGGGCGATTGACACCGCTCGCGAGCCGGCTATGCTTCGCTTCATAGGGACACACCTCAACCAAACCATTTGACAGACGACTCGTCGCGCGTCGTGGCCTTCACCACGACCGTCACCCTGGAACCCGACGATTCCCGCCGTTTGGCCGCTCTGTGCGGCCCGTTCGATCAAAACCTGAAACACCTCGAACGCCGGCTTGGCATCCGGATCAAGAACCGCGGCAACGCCTTCTGGCTCTCCGGGCCGGAACGACGCGTGCAGGCGGGGGGTGCCCTTTTGTCCCGGCTCTACGTCGAGACCGGCGACCGCGAGGCCTTGGAAGCCGACACCGTGCACCTGTTCCTCCAGGAGTCGGGGGTCGAGGAGATGTTGGCGGCCGACGACGTGGCACCGTCTGGGGAGGTCATCGTCACGACTCGCAAGAAGACCGTCAAGGCCCGGGGCGCGAACCAGCGATGCTACGTCGAGGCGATCCGAACGAACGACCTTAACTTCGGCGTGGGTCCTGCAGGAACGGGCAAAACCTACCTGGCTGTCGCCTGCGCCGTGGAAGCCCTGGAAGACCACGCGGTCAACCGCATCCTGCTGGTGCGGCCGGCCGTGGAAGCCGGTGAGAAACTGGGTTTCCTGCCCGGCGATCTCGCGCAGAAGATCGACCCCTACCTGCGCCCGCTCTACGACGCGCTCTACGAGATGCTGGGCGTGGATCGGGTCAACCAGTACATCGAGCGGAACATCATCGAGGTCGCGCCCTTGG
>JAPOYW010000142.1:0-2820 GCA_026706425.1 Gammaproteobacteria bacterium | reverse complement strand
ATCATCTTGGACGAGAGCTAGAACACCACCATCGAGCAGATGAAGATGTTCCTGACGCGCATCGGCTTCGGCTCCACCGCGGTAGTGACGGGGGATATCACGCAGATTGACCTGCAGGGCGGCAAGTCCGGGCTGGTCCACGTGCTCGACGTGCTGAAGGACGTCGAGGGGCTGAGCTTCACGCACTTCGCGTCCAAGGACGTCGTTCGCCACCCGCTGGTCAAGCGCATCGTCGACGCCTATGCGCGAGCTTCCCAGGCCAAGACGGTTCCGTCGACCGGGGCTTCGGGGCCGGAAGTCGTGGAAGAGGGCCGCGCGGGATGACCGTGGACGTGCAGATCGCGGAACTCGACGGCACCCCGGCACCGCCGGCCGCCGAGATCGTGCGCTGGGCCGTAGAGGCGCGTGGCGAAGACACCCGGTCGCTCTGCCTCCGGGTGGTCGACGAGGCCGAGTCGGCGGCCCTCAACGCGCGTTTCCGGGACCGGGACAAGGCCACCAACGTCCTGGCTTTCCCCGCCGTTGAACCGGGCGTCCTCGGCGACATCGCCATCTGCGCGCCGGTGGCGGCGCTGGAAGCCCGCGAACAGGACAAGGCTCTCGCGGATCACTACGCCCACCTCGTGGTTCATGGCGTCTTGCATCTGCTTGGCCACGACCACGGCACGCCGGTCGAAGCGGCGGACATGGAATCTAGAGAAATCGAGCTGCTCGGACGTTTCGGGATCGTCGATCCCTACGGAGATCAAACATGAGCGAAGGAGAGTCGCGGAGTATCAAGCGCTCGCCTTCGGCGGGTTCTCACCGAACGCGCCGAGGCGAACCGAGCGCGGATCGCGGCGAGCCGGAACGCCGGGAAGCGGCGCGCCCCCGACAGTCCGGCAACGGCGCGGACTTGAGAAAGGAGTTCCGCAAGACCTGGCGGGACTGGCTCGCCGATTTGCTGCCGATCGAACCGACGGATCGTCCGGAACTCCTGGAGATGCTCAATGATGCGAGCGAACGCCGCCTGTTCGACAAAGAAGCGTTGAACATCATCCACGGCGCGCTGGCGGTCTCCGACATGCGCGCCCGGGACATCATGATCCCCCGCTCGCAGGTGGTCACCGTGGAACTCGACAGCCGGTTGGAAGAGGTCCTGCCGACGGTGATCGAGTCCACGCACTCCCGTTTTCCGGTGACCGGTTCCGACATGGACGACTTAAAGGGCATCCTGCATGCCACGGACATGCTGAAGCTGCTCCTCCTCGACGATTGGGACGACTTCGACATCAAGGACTACATCCGCCCCACCATCGTCGTACCGGAGAGCAAGCGCCTGAACGATCTCCTCCAGGAGTTCCGGGAGACCCGCAACCACATGGCCTTGGTGATAGACGAATACGGCGCCGTGGCGGGCGTCGTCACCATCGAAGACGTGCTCGAACAGATCGTCGGCGACATCGAAGACGAACACGACATAGAGGACGACAGCTTCATCAAGCAGTTGGATCACCACAGCTACACGGTCAAGGCCACCACGCCCATCGAGGAGTTCAACGAGTACTTCGAGACCGAGTTCGCGGGCCGGGATCTCGACACCATCGGCGGCATCGTGGTCAAGGAGTTCGGCTACCTGCCCCAGCGCGAGGAGACCATCCACATCGCGCCGTTCGACATCCGCGTCATCAACGCCGACAGCCGCCGCGTCCGACTGCTCCACCTGACCCGCGCCTAGTGCCAAGGCGATACGCGCTGCCCCTGGCGGCACTTGCCGCGGGCGGGGTGCTGCCGCTGGCCCTTGCGCCGTTCGGCGTTTGGCCGCTGCTCCTGGTCTCGGTCGGCACCCTGTTCTGGATGCTGCGCCGTACGGAGACGGGCAAAGGCGCGTTCTGGCGCGGTTGGCTCTACGGCGTCGGCAAGTACGGGGTCGGCGCGTCCTGGGTCTACGTCAGCATCCACGTCTACGGACCGACCGCGCCTTGGCTCGCGGCGCTGCTGGTGGCGCTGTTCGTTGCCGGCATGGCGGTCTTCAACGGCGTGTTCGGTTGGGCCTTCCAACGACTCTTTCGTTCCGAGGACAGCGGCGTCGCAGCGGCGCTGACGTTCGCCGTTCTGTGGACCGCCTTGGAATGGTTGCTGACCTGGTTTCTCACCGGTTTTCCGTGGTTGTTCGCGGGCTATGCGTTCATCGATACGCCGCTCACGGGCCTGGCCCCTGTGGGCGGCGTTTTGCTGGTGTCCTTCGCGGCCGTATTGACCGCATCCCTCGCGGTGGCGGCCTGGAACCGGTGGTGGATCCTGGCCGCGTCGGTGTCGATCTGGATCGCGGCGTGGGGACTCGGCTCGGTGGCGTGGACGGATCGTGGCGAAATCCGAACGGTTGCACTGGCTCAGGGCGACATCCCGCAGAGCACCAAGTGGACGCCGGAGGGGGTGGTGCAGTCCCGTCGCGCCTATCGCGAACTCACGGCGGCGGCCGGCGACGTGGACATCGTCGTTTGGCCGGAAGCCGCGATTCCCGACTATCTACGCCGTAGCAAGACCTACATCGAAGCCCAACACCGATCCGCCGACATCGTCACCGGCATCTTCGTGGCCGAAGCGAGGGAAGGTTCCGACGAGGTGGACTACTACAACGCCGCCATCGCAACGGGCGGCGACGCGGTCTACCGCAAGCGCCACCTGGTGCCATTCGGCGACTTTTTGCCTTTCGAGTCGCTACTGCGCGGCTTGATCGCGTTTTTCGATCTGCCGATGTCCGCTACCACGACGGCAAAGTCTGAACAGTCCGTCCTGCTCGCAGCGGGCATCGCTCTCGCCATGGCCATCTGGTGGGAG
>JAPOYW010000178.1:3526-6219 GCA_026706425.1 Gammaproteobacteria bacterium | reverse complement strand
GCTCGCGCGGTGGGTACAGCCCGGGGTCCTTGCCCGCGCTCTGGACGTCGTTGACGTCCTCCCACTCCCAGGAAAGCTCGTCGCTGAACTCGCCGCCGTTCACGGTGGCGACGCTGGCACCGATGATCAGGTCCTTGACGCCGTCCCGGTTCCAGTCGTCCACGTAGACCCGTTGCCCGCTGCCGGGCAGCGCTTTCGCGCCGTCCGCAGTCGGCAGCAGATCGATGCCCGGATGGAAACGGTGCCCGTCGTCGGTCTTGACGCCCCGGAAGAAGGTCACAGCGTGGCTCGACGGGTGACGGTAGGAACCGGTGACCAGCAGGTCGAGAACCCCGTCGTCGTCCCAATCCACAACCAGCGGGCTGCTCTTGCCGTCGCCGTCGGGCGGCAGGAGTTCTCCATCCGGGAAGTTTGCTTCCCACTCCTCGCCACGGTCCAGGATGCTCAGCGGCTCGCCATCGATCGTAAGCAGGGGTTCGCGCATGGCGAAGCTCGGTCGCCGCGGGCTGCCGATGTTCTCGCTGACCCTCAAGCCTCCACTGCCGCCCACGATCAGGTCGTAGTCGCCGTCGTCGTCGAGATCGCCAAGGCTCGCGGACGTGTATACCCAGTAGTGGAACGTACCGATATCCCCAGGCTCGCCCTCGTAGTTGCCGAACGCCGGCTGGCCGTTGACGCTCGGGTCTCCCTCCTGGGGCAGCGTCTCACCGGGCAGGAAGCCGTCGCCGGTGCCCCGGAACCAGGTGACCTCGCCGGGATGGTACTGGCCGGTGATCATGTCGAGATGGCCGTCGTCGTCGAGGTCGACGAACTGCGGCGTGAAGCCGATGCAGCACCACTGGGGCACCTCCATGATGGTGCCCTCGGTGTCCCGGGCCCACTGGAACTCGTTGGCGAACTTGGGATCGTCGTCGGTGCCGACATTGAGGTGGACGCGGATGGTGGAACCGTCCGCGCCCATCGGAAAGTCCTCGCCCGAGTTGGTTTCGAACTCGCCGACCAGTAGGTCGCGTTTGCCGTCGCCGTTCCAGTCCCACAGCGCGGGGGCCGCGAGGCCGTGCTTCTCGGTGAGGATGGGCTTCGTGGCGCCCGTCACCAGGATCGGCTGGCCGAGCTTGGGTGTACCCGGAATCCCGGCATCGAGAATCTCCGGAAAGCTCTTCTCGTCCGCACCGAGTTGACCCGCGAGGGTCAGCGCGGTGGCGAAGAGCAGGATCTTTGCGTGTTTCATTGCTGTCTCCCGTCTGATGTCCAATCGGCTATTCGGTGCGTTGCTCGCCAAGCATCACGTAGACCCGACCCTGGTGGCGCATGGTCAGCCAGTGCGCCTTGCCTTCCTCGTAGAGCTTGCCGACCGTTTCGTCCCAGTATTCCTGGTTCATCCGCACGGTCTCCTCGAGTCGCTCTTCGCCGAGGGCTTCGAGGTTCAGGAATTCGGCCATCGACTCCTTCGTCGGCCGTTCCCGAGGGGGGTAGCGCCCCGGATCCTTGCCTGCGCTCTCAACCTTGGTGACATCCTCCCATTCCCAGGAAAGCTCGTCGCTGAACTCGCCGCCGTTGACAGTGGCGACACTGGCGCCGATGATCAGGTCCTTGACGCCGTCGCGGTTCCAGTCGTCGACGTAGACGCGCTGGCCGCTCCCCGGAAGCGCCTTGTCGCCGTTGGCCGTGGGCAGCAGGTCCACCCCCGGGTGGAAGCGAAGGCCCGCATCGGTCTTGACGCCTTGGAAGTACGTCACGGCGTGGCTGTTGGGATGCCGGTAGCTGCCGGTGACCAGCAGGTCCGGCGTGCCGTCGTCATTCCAGTCGACCACCAGGGGGCTGCTCTTTCCGTCTCCGTCTGCGGGTGGAGAACTCGCACCCGGCAGGGTCTCGGCCACGTCGTCTCGCTCGAGGATCTTCAAGGGGTCGCCGTGGACATCCAGAAGCAACTCCCGCTTGCCGAAGCTGGGGCTGTTGGGTCCCCCGATGTTCTCGCTCATTCGAAGTCCGCTGCCGCCCCCGACAACGAGATCCAAATCGCCGTCGTCATCTAGGTCGCCAAAGCTTGCCGATGAATACACCCAGTAGTCGAACGTGCCGATGTCACCGGGCTCGCCGTCGTAGCCGAACATCGGGTTGCCGTCCGCTGTGGGATCCCCCTCCTGGGACACCTTCACGCCCGGCAGGAAGCCGTCGCCGGTGCCCCGGAACCAGGTTACCTCGCCGGGATGGTACTGGCCGGTGATCATGTCGAGGTGACCGTCGTCGTCGAGATCGACGAACTGCGGCGTGAACCCGATGCAGCACCACTGCGGCACCTCCATGATCGTGCCCTCGGTGTCGCGCGCCCACTCGAAATCGTCGGTGAACTTGCGATCCGAGTCAGTGCCGACGTTCAGGTAGACGCGGATGGTCGACCCGTCGGCGCCCATGGGGAAGTCCTCGCCGGAGTTCGTCTCGAACTCGCCGACCAGGAGGTCGCGATTGCCGTCGCCGTTCCAGTCCCAAAGGGCCGGGGCCGCGAGGCCGTGTTTCTCGGTCAGGATGGGCTTTGTGCCGGCCATGACGAGTGTCGGCTGCCCAAGCTTGGGCGTCCCGGGAATGCCGGGATCGGCAATCTCCGGAAAGTTCGTTTCGCCTGCGGCGAGTTGACCACCGGCGCCCACCGCGGCTGCCAGCACGATCAATTGAGGCCGGTTCATGTGCATCGG
>JAPOYW010000178.1:0-3516 GCA_026706425.1 Gammaproteobacteria bacterium | reverse complement strand
GCATCGGTTCCTTGCTACCAGTGTGTTGACCGTAGCCATGCCACCTTACCGGAAGCTGACAGATCGCCTGATGGCGCGGGACGCCTTGCCGACGTGTCTAGGAGACGCGCGTGACATACCCCCGAAACATCCCGTAAGGTTTCGGTAAGCATCTCCACTAAGTATGTCGTGAGCCAAGAAAAAATAGTTCTGGGAGGACTGGGGTGACAACGATGCAAGACGATTGTGTGTGGGCCAGATTGGTCCGTGGTATCGGCATATTGATTGTTGCCATTGCGTTGCCGGCGGCGGCGCAAGGCGAGCAGGGGGACGAAGCCGGAGGCCAATCTGCCGAAGACGAGGGTGATCCGGATTACGTCGAGACCATCACCGTGACCGGTTCCCGACTGGGAACGGGCGATCTCACGGCGAACATCATCAGCGTGGATGCCGCAGAGATCGCCAGGAGAGGGGTGTCTACCGTCGAGGAACTGATGCGCACCATGCCGTTCGTCTTCAGCTCCCTGAATTCCCAATCCAACATGCTGTTCGGCGGCGACGCGTCGGACACGGATAAGAACCTAGGCGCACTTGGGCTGGGCACGAGCACCGTCAACCTGCGCGGCCTCGGCTCCGCCAATACGGTCGTGCTGCTGAACGGCCGCCGGATCGCCGGTGCCGCTGGCGACGAGGACGGCTTCGTGAACATCGCCCACATTCCGCTTGGTGCCATCGAAAGGGTCGACGTCCAGCTTGACGGCGGCTCCGCTACGTACGGTTCGGACACGATTGGCGGCGTGGTGAATTTCATAACGAAGAAGAACTACGAGGGGTTCGAGGCCACGTACCGAAACGAGGACAGCGCCTCCGACGCCGACTCCGAGCGGCTGAACCTGCTCGGCGGCACGTTCTGGCACGGAGGCGGTGTATTCGGTCCCGGATATGTCACGGCGTCCGTCACCCAGCGCGAAAGCGACCCGATCATCAACCGGAAGGCGGGTTTCACAACGAGGGATTTCACGGCGCGATTTGGCCCCGAGTTCGACCTTCGACGTGCGGATATGGGCCAGCCGGGGGTCGTGCGGGATCAGTGCGGATCGGGACGCTGGGCCCAGGCGTGCGGACCGAGCCGTCAATTGCCGGACGGGCATGACGGTACCAATGCGGCCCCTGAAGACTTCGTCGCGGCGCGGGTGTTCGACTACATCCCGCCGCAGAACGGTGCCGAATCCGAGACCCGGTCGCTGCATGTGAATTTCGAGCAGGACACGTTCGACGGCAAGCTGCGACTGTTCGCCGAGACCCTTTATAGCACCACGGAGGAGTACCAGGAGTTTCAAACACTGATCAGCAATGTCACGGTACCCGCCACCAACGCGTTCAATCCCTACGGCGCCGACGTAAAGGTCGGCTATTGGCCTGGGAACGAAATCGCAAGACTGGGACTGCCGCCGAGCTACACCAGTGCGGAAACGGAACACCTGACTGTCAGCTACGGGGGCATGTGGGTCTTCAACGACCACGTTCGACTTCACTTGGCACGCACTTCCTCGGAGAGTGACAAGGAAGCGACTCAGGTTCGTTTCGATTCGCCCAGCTTCCTAGGGAGCAACAACCCCATCAAGGCTCTGTTCGAGGAATTACTGGCCAGTTCGGACCCCGCCGTTGCCTTGAACTTCTTCGGCGACGGAACCGTGCAGAGCCCCCGCTTCGAGGAGCTGGCAACGCACGCCTTGGGACCGTCGGTCGACAAGACAGAGTTGACCAAGTGGGAGTACAAGGTGGAGGGGGAGTTCGAGTTCCTGCTGCCCAACGCCATTCACTACGCCGTGGGCGGCGAGCGCGCGGAGCGAACGATAACCAGTCAGAGCTACCAGTATGTCGAGGGCGGCTCGCTAGGCGTCACCTACAGCGAGGCCAACCGGGTTGGCGTCGAGGAACCGACGAACGAGCAGGACGCTTGGTTCGTCGAAGTGGGCGTGCCGATTTTCGAGAATCGCGAGTGGGCGCACAAGCTCCTTGTGAATCTCCAGGCACGGAACGACACCTACACGCTGGAAGGGGCTGCAGGATTCGAGGTGACGGACGAGTGCTTCGGTTTCAGTCCGCCAGCGTCGTGCTTGGACATCGTGACCGTCGAGTCGGGCGACACGACCTATCGTGTGGGCATGCTCTATGCTCCGATTCCGTCGCTGGAGCTCAGGCTGTCGCGGCAGGACTCGTACAGGACCCCGACCTTCGGCGACCTGTTCTCGACCCGGAATCCGTCGCAGTTCGCGTCGATCTACGACGATCCCTACGCGCCGGGCGGGCCAGCCACCCTGCGGATTCCCACGGAGTTCATCAGCGCGAACCTCGACCTCAGGCCGGAGACCTCGGTGAACTGGACCGGCAGCGTGACCTGGGCTCCCGAAGCGGTTCCAGGCCTACGCCTCAAGGCCACTTGGTCCAACATCGACTTCGCGGATCAGATCACCTACGGCAGCACCTTGCTTTATGATCATGCCGAGGTGGCTTTCGCACTACCCGAGCTCGTGCAGCGCGACGAGCAAGGCAATGCGATCAAGGTTCGCAACGCCTCGGTGAACATTGCCGAGAAGGTGAGCGAGATCATGCGTTTCGAAGTGTCGTACCGGTTCGATACCCGGCTTGGCGATTTCTTCACGGATCTCGAGCTGAATCAGACTCGGGAGGAGTACTTCAGGGTCACCCCCGAGTCGCCGGTGGTGGACCGTGTCGGGACGACGGGGGGTACGGACGAGTGGAACTTCACTGGACGTTTGACCTATATCCGCGATCGGATCACGGCGAACGTCGACGCCAAGTATCGACCGTCCTACGACAATACCAATACGGGACTTTGCCTCCAAGTGATCGCGCGCTGTGATCGGCTGTATGTCGATCGACCCTCGCTCGAGGTGGATGGCGGGTTTATCGTGAACGGCAACATCGCCTACGCCTTCGATATGGGCGTAAGGGTCAAACTCGGGGGCCGGAACATCTTCGAGGAGACCTTCCCGACCGTCTACGGGCAAACTGGCTACGGCTACGATCCAACGCGCTACGACGCAAGAGGACGAGTCATCTACCTTGAAGTGCAGTACAAGAGGGGGGGCGAATAGCTAGCTAATCGGTCAAGCGTCTGGTCTTGGGTTTCGGGGCACCAGTGCTTGGGGGGAGAAGCTAACGGGCGCGCCTGCACGCGGGGATTTGCAGACCCATAGTGCATCGCGATGCGAACCGGGCCGATGCTCGGCGTCGCCCGGAAGCGTGACAATGGTCGGTCGCACGGGCAGCAAACGCGCGATCCTGGTCGCGTTTGGCTGCATGGCATCGGGTTGTGGTGGCGGCGGTGGCGGGGAAACGCCTCCGCCAGTACCGCCGCAACCGGTGACGCCGCCGACCCCGGCACCCCAGGTGACCATCGGGTTTGCGGATGTCACGTCCGCGTCGGGTATCGCCTTCGAGGTCGGTTTCGTACGCCCACTCGCCGACATCGATCTCGCCCTGACGCCGCTCGGCACCGTCAGGGCGAGA
>JAPOYW010000215.1 GCA_026706425.1 Gammaproteobacteria bacterium | reverse complement strand
GCTTCGCAGAACGCCTTGAACTCGTCCGGGGGACAGCCCAGGTCCAACGAGCACTCGGCGTCCAGAGTCGGCATGAACACCCGCTTTTCCGGCGAGAGAATCTTCGCGGTCTCGCCCATGAAACGCACGCCGGCGACGATCAGCGTACCCGCCGGATGGTCCCGGCCGAAGCGTGCCATTTCCAGCGAATCCGCCACGCAGCCGCCGCTCTCGTCGGCGAGATCCTGGATGTCGCCGTCCACGTAGTAGTGCGCCACCAGCACGGCGTCGCGTTCGGCAAGCAGTCGCTTGATGTCCGCCTTCAGCGCAAGACGCCGGGTGTCGGACAGAAACGCCGGCGTGTGAACCGGCACTTCGGCGGGCTGCAGGCTGTAATCTCGCAACATGGCGCGATAATACACCCAGTCAACGAACAACGAACCCGCCGGTCGCACCTGCCCGCCTCCATGCCACGCGTCGCGTTCTTCGTATCCGACCCAAGCCGCGGACTTCCCGCGAACGACAACCACCTGCGCCTGCCGCAGGCGTTCGCCGCGGCCGGTTGGTCGGTGTCGCGAATCGATCACGAGTCGCTCGCCATGCACGGTCGACGGGTCTTGGCGCGCGAGGCGTCGGGCAGCACGGTGGCCGTCGCGGACTTCGACCTCTACTTCGTGCTGGGCTTCGGATCCCAGGCGACCTTCCTCGATCGGATGCAGCTCCTGCGCTCGCTGGACCAGGCGCGTTTCGTCAACACCGTCGACGCCCTCGTGTACCAGCACGGCAAGGTCTCCCTGTTCCTCGCCGCCCACGACATACCCCAACCGGAAACCCACGTCTCGAACGACCCGGACAAGCTCGCCGCCATCGTTGCGCGCGGCGGCGACTGGATCGCCAAGCCCACGGCGGCGAGTTTCGGACGCGACGTGTTCCGGCTGCGTCAGGAAGACACCAACCGCCGCGCGATCCTGGAACACCTCACCCGCGACAACCGCTACGCCCTGCTCCAGGCCTATCTCGACCCCGGCGACGAGGGCGAAAAACGCACGCTTGTCGCCGCCGGCAAGGTCATCGGCACCTACGGCAAACGCCCCCTCGACCATCGCGGCAACCTCGGTGCCGGGGCCGAGGCGTTCCACGCCGCGCTCTCGCGCGACGAAGCATCGACCGTGGCGCATCTGGCGAACGGACTCGACGGCCTCGGCGTTCGCTTCGCCACCATCGACCTGGTCGGATCCCGCGCCCTGGAGATCAACGTCGCCAACCCCGGCTGGCTCGGAACCTACGAGCAGGTCACGGGCGTGGATCTCACATCGAGGGTTGTCGACGCATTGTCCCGGCGTTTTGGGTCTTCTTCCTGAACGTCCGGCAGCGGTGCCGCGTGAACCGGTGTTGATGCCGTCAAGGTGCCTATCGCGTGCCGGGCGAGGTGCTCCTCGCGAGGAGAACGAGCCGCCATCGACCCCCATGATGGCGCCCGTGGTGAAGCTTCCCGCGTCGCTCGCGAGATACAGCGCCGCGCCGACCACCTCCTCCGGTTGTCCGCCACGTTGCAACGCAATTCCGGTCTTGGCGCTCCTCTCGAAGGCTTCCATGTCCCAGGCTTTCGAGATGTCCGTCAGAAATGGTCCCGCCTGGATGCAGTTGACGCGAACCTTGGGCGCGTAGGCCCGGGCGAGCGAGAGGGTCAGCGAGTTGATGCCGGCCTTGGCCGCGCCGTAGGGCTCGGACCCCGGCGTCGCCTGCACCGCCGCCGTGCTGCTGACGTTGACGATAGCACCGCCCTCCCCCGCAGCCATGCGCTCGCCGACGATCGCCGAAAGCCGGTAGGGCCCTTTCAGGTTGACGCCGACGACCTTGTCGAAGAGATCCTCGGTAACGGCCGAGAGCTTCGGGTAGAGCGGCGACATGCCGGCGTTGTTGACCAGGATGTCCACCTTGCCGAACTCGGCGTAGGCGGCGTCGGCGAGTTTGCCGAGTTCGTCCCAGCGGCCCACATGGCAGCCGTAGGGCAGCGCACGGACCCCCAACGCGCGGGCTTCCTCGGCCACCGCCTCGCAGTTGTTCGCCTTGCGGCTGGTGACCACCACGTCCGCCCCGCGTTCGGCGAACGCCAGCACCATGGCCCTGCCCAAGCCCCGGCTGCCGCCTGTGACCAGGGCGACCTTGCCGGTGAGATCGAAAAGATCGGCCATGCATACTTCCTTCGATGGAATCGGCAGCCAGTTTAGCGTTGTTTCGAGACGCCTAGGTCCTCGGAACGTAGACGAGTTGGCCGTCCCGTACCTCCAGCGTGCCGAAGGGGTCGTCGCCGCTGCCGCAGTGGGGGGTCTCTCCGTATTCGACCCGATAGTGGTCCGGTGGAGTGCCATTGGCGAGGGTTCGAAGGTCGTACACGTCGTCGATACTACTCCGCCGTACTACGCAGTGGTTCGTGACAACAGCCCCGCCAAGGTGTCCTCCTCGCCAATGCCACCTCCCTTGGTTACCACCGCGAGACCCTCCTCCGTCTGGCATAAGGGAACCGCGGTATCCGCACTGCCCAATACACGCAGCGTGCGATCGCCCAGGATCGCGGCCGCCGTGTCTCCGCCCAGGACAATCAAAGTCGGTGCGCCAGTTGCCGTGACCCAATCCCAGGCCGTGGTGGCGACCGCCGACGCCATGGACTCTGCCGCAGCGTCCCCGATCTCAGCCGTAGTCAACTCGGTGGCCAGAATCACGTCCTCGCCACCTCGCAGCGCGATCAAGGCTTGTTCGGCACTATCGTCGGGCCCAACCGTCAGGCAATCGAGCTTCGAAACCTGCATACGGCTGAGCGGGTGCAGGCTTCCGCAGACGATCAGCGCCGGTCGCGGCAGCGGGGGCAAGTCGCCACGTCGTCCAGAGCGCAGGGTCGCGACGTAGGCGCCGACTCCACCCGTCGTGCCGACGAGCATGCGATCCTCCTCCCGACACCGAACCGCCGCCGCGTTCAACTCGTCATTCGTGTTGGCATCGAGAACCACCAAGTGCCCGTCCGCCATCGCGCTCCCACAACCCGCCGCTCGCAGGTAGTCGACGGGCCGGCTGGACAGCAAGCGGTTGCGGGGATCACGTCCGAAGGGGCTCTCGGCCACCGGCTCGTCGCGGATGTAGACCGTGCCGTCGTCGCAGCGCCTGCCCGCGTCGGGAAAACTCGCGAGGACTCCCACGCGCCGGCCCTGGGCAATCAGGGACGCCACTTCGTGCGCCCAGTTGCCCCGTAGTCCGGAGTCCATCTTGTGGCAGCGGAAACACGCGGCGAGCCGATGCGCCTCGCCGATCCGGCCGGCCGCTTCGGTCGCGGTGCAGTGACGACTGTCGAGGTCGATCACTGCACAATCGTCGGTCGCGCCCGGCGCGGCGGTCAGTCGAACGTCGAAGCCAAGGTCGGCGCACGCGCCGCCGGTCTCCAACGCGCCGGTGCGGTCGTCCGCCGTAATCAGCAGTTCAATTGTCACGGGTGGTCCGGTACCGTGCACTCCGCCATCGTAACGCTCTCGCCCGCGTGTGGTGACGCCCACGGACCGCATCAGAATGAAACAACGAACCTATAGCGGATCTCGTTGGGAGGAGCAGGCGGCCTATTGTCGCGCGGTCCGGGCGGGACGATTCATTGCCGTATCGGGAACCACCGCGGTGGACGGGAACGGCAACGTTGTTGGCGGCGACAGCGTCTACGCTCAAGCCAGCTTCGTGTTCGCCAAGATCCAAGGCGCGCTCGAAGAACTCGGCGTAAGCATGAAGGACGTCGTTCGAACTCGTACTTTTCTGACCGACATGGCCCGGTTCGAGGGATTCGCTCGCGCCCACCGCGAAACGTTCCGGGGCATCGACCCCGCCGCGACCTGCGTCGAAGTCTCCAGGCTCGTCGACGACCGCCTGCTGATCGAAATCGAAGTGGACGCACTTCTGCCTTAGTTGCGACGCCGACAAACCCTTAGAACCCGTTTGCTCGTTTCCTGCACGATTTCGGCTTTCGAATTGCACACCTCGACTCACAGCCGACGCTACATTGCGTGGCATGGCTTCGTCACTGGCAAGCAGCATGGATCTCAAAGTGGATTCGAGCTCCGCGTCGCTCCGCTTCATCATCGTAACAGCGCTCATCGTTGCCCTGATGGTGCCACTACTGCTGGTGAACTGGATCGTCTCGGAGCGGGAAGGGTTCCGAGACGAGGCGATCAGCGGAATCTCCAAATCCTGGGGCGGGAGGCAGCGCGTAACCGGACCCTTGCTCGTGATTCCGTTCGTCCGGCACGTCGAGGACATGGAGACCGTTCACCGCGTCACCGTCGCGCCCCGCGAGCTGGACATGCGCATCGACAGCCGCCACGAGATGCGCCAGCGTGCGATCTACTCGACGCCGGTCTTCCATCTCGAGGTCACCGCCGCCGGCGCGTTCGAACCCCTCGATCTCGACGCCCTCCAAGCACGGTTCGGATCGGCTCGGCTCGATCAAGCCGAGGTCGTCGTCGGGGTATCGGATTCCCGCGGCCTGCGCGGCGCGACATTGACCTGGGAGGGCACGGTGACTCCGTTGGAGGCCGGCGGGGGCGCTTTGGGCAGTCCGGCGTTGCACGCCCTCGTCGCGGGCGATGCGGCTGACGGCGCTTCCTTCACGCTCTCCCTCGATCTACGCGCCACGCGCCGTATCTCCGCCGTGCCGGTGGGGGATCGCTCCACCCTGGAGATCAATTCCACTTGGCCTCACCCGAGCTTCGACGGCCGGTTCCTGCCCGATCGCCACGACATTGGCGAAGCGGGGTTCTCGGCATCCTGGACCGTCCACAAGCTCGCGCGTGGATTTCCGAGCATCTCGGCGGTCAGCCACCCGCTCGATGGGGTGCCCGAGGTAGCCCGCATGGGCAACCTGGACGTGGGATTCGGCGCCTACGAACCGGTCAACCTGTACAAGTCCGTGCAACGAAGCCTGAAGTACGGCGTGCTGTTCATCGCCCTGACCCTCGTGAGCATCCTCTGCCTCGAACTACTGACCGGCCTGCGCTTCCACTTCGTTCAGTACGGCGTCGTCGGCATCGCCCTCGCGTTGTTCTTCATCACCCTCCTCGCACTGGCCGAGCACATCGGCTTCACCCTCGGCTACGCGGTCGCGGCGGCGATGTTGACGATCATGATCGCCGGCTACGCCCATGCCTCCACGAAGAACGTCGGCCTCGGCATCGTCACGGCGGTTACGCTCAGCGCACTCTACGGCGTGCTGTTCGTGTTGCTGCGGCTCGAGTCGTTCGCGCTCCTGGTCGGCGCGGCCATCCTGTTGTTGATGCTCGGCGTGGTCATGAGCGCGACGCGTAAACTGACGCCGGAAGCAGTGGAAGACAGCGGCTGAACGGCTCATCCGCCTTGCCTTTGTGCCCTCGCGCAATACACTGTCCCGTTTGCTTAGCTTGAGACGGGAGATTTCGATGGGGATGCTGGACGGCAAGGTCGCGCTCGTGACCGGCGCCGGAGGTGGTTTGGGTCGTACCCACGTGCTGCTGTTGGCTGCGGAGGGCGCCGCGGTGGTAGTCAACGATTTGGGCGGCGCCCGCGACGGCACCGGTGCCGGTACATCGATGGCGGATGGCGTAGTCGAGGAGATTCGCGAAGCCGGCGGTCAAGCCGTCGCGGATTACGGATCGGTGGCCGACAAGGCGCAGGCCCAGGGCATGGTCCAAACCGCCGTCGACAACTTCGGCCAGCTCGATATCTGCATCTGCAACGCCGGAATCCTGCGCGACAAGTCGTTCAAGAACATGACCGACGACATGTGGGAAGTGGTCAACGACGTGCACCTGCGCGGTACCTACTACAGCGCCAAGGCGGCCTACGACCGGATGCTGGAACAGGGCGAGGGCGGTCGCATCATCGTCACCAGTTCGACCTCCGGGCTGCTCGGCAACTTCGGGCAAACCAACTACGGTGCGGCAAAGGCCGGCATCGCCGGGTTCGCCCGCTGCCTGTATCTCGAAGGTGCCCGTTACGGCGTGACCGTGAACATCCTCGCGCCGACCGCGCTGTCCCGGTTGACGGAGGACATCCTCCCGGAGCAAGCCAAGGACGCCGTGCCGCCCGAGAAGGTCTCGCCGACCGTCGTGTGGCTGTGCACCGACGACGCCAAGGACGTCACCGGCCGCACGTGGCTCCTGACCGGCAACCGGGTTTCGCTGCTGTCCTGGCAGGTCAACCCGGTGGCGCAGAAGGACGAGGCCGACGGACCGTGGGAC
>JAPOYW010000691.1 GCA_026706425.1 Gammaproteobacteria bacterium | reverse complement strand
CCGCGAATTCGTCGAATTGCAGGGCGGTGATGTCTCGACGGCGCACTGACCGGGCAAGTCGTTCCCTTCCGTGGCCTGATGAGCGAAGGAACGCCCAGTCACGCGGGATACGTTCGAATCGGCTCGTTGTTCAGCAAATGTGCGACTATGCCGACGGTGGCACCAAGGGAGATCAACATGACGGAACACAGCAGGCTCCTTGAACGCATCACGGCTCGTCCCGATGTTTTGGGGGCAAACCCATCGTCCGCGATATGCGGATATCCGTCGAGTCAATCCTCAGTCTGCTTGCACAAGGGGTTTCGCACGAGGAACTCTTGGGCGACTACCCTGAACTAGAGCCGGAGGACATCCTAGCCTGCACGGCTTACGCTCATGCGGTGGTTGCGGGAGACACCCTAGCGGCCGTAAGGGTTGGGAAGTCGTGAGATTTCTCGTTGATCGGTGCGTCGGCAGACGGGTCGCGCGATGGCTGCGGACGGAAGGGCACGATGTTGTCGATGCGCCGGAGCGTCGAGGTTCACAGAACCACGGCAGCGTCGCTGGAGGAGGATCTGCGACAGATTCTCGCTGAGTTGGGGCTGGAAGGCCGCAGGAGCATCGAGCGGCGGTAGCCTGGCTGCAAGACCCGTTCGGTGGCGGCAGCGGGACGCTGCGAGAACTCGCCGACCCGAATGCCTTATCATTCTCCAACTGCTTGCAGCGTCGAGCCTTGCAGTTGGGGCGGAATGCCGTTCTCGACTGGGTGCGGGCGGACGGAGTCTGGAGATGCCAACGGCGACGGCCAAAGAAGACCACCTCAGGGAGATCCGGGATGCGATGGCCAAGGGCCACAAGGGTCGTCCGGCGGACATGGTAAGGATGCTGATCGGAAACTTGGGTCGCGTCGAACTCACGACTTGGCAGCAGGACTTCCGCGAACTGATCGGCGAGTTCGAGCCCAAACCGCCTGCGAAAGCGGGCGGACGCGCAATGCGCCGCTATCGGGATCTGAAGGACCTGCTCGAAAGCAAGCTCGACGCCGACAGAGGCCGTCCCCCTCCAGAGATCGCCGAACGGCAAGCGGAATACCTGATCGACTACGACTCGCCTAGCCTCGCGGCCTTTCGCAGCTCGCTGGACAACCTGCAACGGAAACACCTTTTCCGATGGACGACGTCCTACAAGGACTGCTTAGACAGAGACCTCGCCGCCGCAATAAAGGACGCCGAGAATGAAGCCTCGCCCCATACCGCGTCGGAAGCATGGGGACGTGCGCTGTCCGACCATGCGAACAAGATCTTCTCGCAGGGCTACGCGTTCGCCCGAGACAACCACGTCGGACATGAGGAAGCCCTGCACAAGGCGCCCAATGGATTGTGTTCGTTCCTAAGACTGCCTCTTGAATTCTATTCGGAGCGGATCTCGAGCGCAGACGCGCATGACGCAACCGTACTTCGATCAGTGTGTTCCGGCGCGTTCGCCGGGATCGTCAACGGATTCGCTTCGGCATCCTTCGGATCGGCATTCGGCGGCCAATTCCTGGACGACGCTCCCCAGGCATGGCTGAGCTACGTGGGATTCATGACGCATCGTGACGCGACGAGCGTACGCAACCGAATCGGTACCGGACGAGTAGCGGACGCAATCGACGCTTCCGTAGCACCCGTATTGCATGCCATCGACGTGCTCGGAGAAGGGCAACGACCAGCGATCGTGCCCCTGCCTGTCGAGTGCCAATTTGCCGAGTCGCCGAAGCGTCGGTTGGACATTTACCTTCGGTCGCCGGGGCCCACTACCGACACGACACCTCGCGTGGCATCGTTCCTGGAAGATGCCTCGACTGCGGATATCGAGGACTGTTGGCGGAATCGCGTGAGTCTGGTCGTCGCGCCGATGCTACCGGACGCGGCGTCGTCTCTGAGCAAAATGCCCGAAAAGGTCGACGCGCTCGTGTACGCAGGCGACAAGCCTGACGAAAAGACCAATCGGTGCATCCGAGTATTGGACGACGTGTTCCTACAATACGTAAGCGCGTGGCGCGGTGGCGGCCCGCTAACGTACAACTTCGCTCGGGAGTTTCCATTGCAGAAACCGGACGAGGTCCGGCACTTTCACGTCACTCGAACGAGCGTACGCGATCTGCTGCGGGTGTCCGACAGAGAGGGCAGCGGAGTCCGCCTATGGTGCAGCATACGGCGCAGCGGAAAGACGACCGCCTGCGTGGATCTCGAGTCGGGATCGGACGGGGCAATGGTCCTCAAGGAAACCTGCGGCGCGAAGACCGGGGATGCCGGCGATGAGTTCATGCGGGGTTTCAAGATTGCCCTAAAGGACGCCAAGACGAACGATGTAGCGATAGACGAGAGTTTTGTGTTCGATCTCGTCAGGTCGTGCAATGGGCATGTCGACGACCTCGACAAGAGGGAGAGGGACAGGATAGTGCTGATACTCGACGAGTACGAGTCGCTGTTTCGCCACTTTCGCGCCAACGAGGATAACGAAAAGGTCCGTCTCAATCTCCTCGAGCCGTTCTTGAACCAGCTTCTTGATTTCTCGATGCACAATCTGGTCGTTTTCCTCGGCCAGCAACCGGACGCGCATTTCGTGTTGATGGATCAGAATCAACTGGCTCCGTACGTGAAACAGGAGGCGTTCCCGCTTTTTGAACACCGGGTCAACACGACGTCCGGCGAATTCGCCGAGCTAATCGGCAGAGTATTCGCGGGAAGACTGGAATTCTCGTCGGGGTTTGCCGACGAGTTGTTCGAGGAGGTGGCTGGTCATCCTTGGTTGACCGTGAATGTTCTGGTCGCGTTCGTCGAGTGGCTCATCGAGCAACAATGGAGCGCTTCCGACGCTGTTGACGACCACGCCTTCGTGCGCTTCAGGGAGGCGAAACTCGATGGCGGGCGAATGGCCTTGCAACCGGAGTTCGCTTTCTTCCGGGACTACATTACGAGAAATATGTCGGCGAAGGCATTTAAGACGAACGCGTGGGTATATGCCGTCTATTGGATATTGCACTACCTTGGCGAGGGGGCCGTGGACAAGGATGGATTTCGTGCGCTCGTGGATCGCGTGCCTAGGCCGAACGGTCAGGAAGTCAGGCCGTGGACCGAGATTCTCATGCAGGCGGCAATGGCCAACTTCCTGTCCTACGACGGCGAGTCGGTCAGTTCGAGAATCCGGGTTCTCGGAAGACTGGCTGCATCGGCGCGTCCGCAAGTCGACTAGGAGGGGCTGTTGCTAAGCGCCGGACAAGTAGCCGACGAGGTTCGTCGGCGTCCTTCCGCAGAGGAACTGCGTGTATTCTGGGTTCTGGTTTTCGACGAGAGTCGTGACCGCTTCGCCGAAGACCTCGCTGCACGGGCTGTTGGCGCGGATCGTGCGACCGTTCCTTGGATCGTGCGCGATCCGGGCATGTTCAACGACGCAAACTCGGTCATGACGGACGTGGCGGACGTGCTGGAAGCCGCACGGGCTGAGATCGAAGCAAGAGGCGACACGGTGGCAGGCGTTGACCTGGTCCTGTTGGCCCGCCGCGAGTTGAACATGGCGGATGCGTCATCGCCCGTTCAACTACCGGTTTGGTGGCCCGTTGAGCCAGTGCGGGTCGCCCTGATTGCGACGACGGTTCAGGATCTGACCTGGGCAACGGGCGTGCCATTGAGCGATGAAGTGGCGGCACTTGGCGATCTCTCGAGATTGTTGTACGAGTTGGATGTCGCGCTTGTGGAGCGACTCGCGCGGATGTCGTCGAACAAGAGAAACACACAGAGCATCGACGACACAGTGTAGATGCATGTGGGGAGCGTTGTGTTGGCGGCAGACTCTGGCGGTTGTCGCGACACCGGATCACATCGAGTCCGTGGACCTTTCCCGGAATCGCCGGACTCTTGTTTGGCTGGGTGCAGGGGTGACGTGTTGACAGGTGGTGACATCACCGGGCAAATCGTTCCCTTGGGTGCTGGCAATGCCGACCTCGAGACCGTCGGCGGCAAGGGACACTCACTGGTGCGCCTCGTCACGGCCGGCTATCCGGTGCCACCCGGGTTCGTGGTGGCAAGTGGCGCCTATCGCCGATTCGTGGCGGACCACGGACTCGGGCCACGCATTCTCGAACTCGCCCGACCGGCGGTGGTGGACGGGACGGTGTCGTTCGAAGGTGCTTCGACGGACATCCGGCGGCTGTTCGAGGCCGCGGACCTTCCAGGCGGACTCGTCGCCGCCATCGAATGCGCTTACGAAGGTCTCGCGCCGGAGGACGACTTGGCGGTCGCGGTGCGCTCGTCGGCGAACGCCGAGGATCTTCCGGAGGCGTCCTTCGCGGGACAGCAGGAGACCTACCTGAACGTTCGCGGGCCACAGGCCGTAGCCGGGGCGGTCAAGGATTGCTGGGCATCGCTTTGGACTCCCCAGGCCATGAGCTACCGTCACGAAATGGGCATCGATCCCGGTAGCGTCGCCATGGCCGTGGTGGTTCAGGTCATGGTGCCGGCGGATGTCTCGGGCATTCTTTTCACAGCTAATCCGGGCACCGGCGAACGCGGCGAGATGATCGTCAATGCGAGCTTCGGCCTCGGCGAGGCGGTGGTTGGCGGCCAGGTGACCCCGGACACCTTCGTGTTCGACCGGGAGAGCTTGGCCGTGAAGGACGCCGTGCTAGGTGCCAAGATCCTCAAGGTCGTTCCGGTGGCCGATGGGGGAACCCGTATCGAGGCGGTGGCCGCGGAACGGCAAACAGCGGCATCCCTCGGCGAGGACCGGGTGTCGGAACTGGCCGCTCTCGCCGTCGACGTGGAGCGCACGTTCGATGGCGTACCCCAGGACATCGAATGGGCGTATGACAGAGGGCAAGGGGACTCGGCGGCCCGATTCTGGGTACCGCAGTCGCGACCGATCACGAACCTGCCCCCACCGCCGCCCAGGGACGTCACCTGGCCGGAAATACCGGATGCCCAGCTGTTGAAACGCCAGGTGGCGGAGAACATGCCCGACCCCTTGTCGCCGCTCTTCGAGGACCTCTACCTGCGGGCGCTCTTCGACGTGCAGAAGTGGCCCGAGGGCTGGGAGTGGAAGGGCAACAAGACCCGGAACTGGATGAAGAACTTCGTGATCGTCACGGTCAACGGCTATGCCTACCAGCCGATCTACCGCGCAGGCGCCGGCGATTGGGACAAGCACATGGCCAAGGTTCGCTCGGGCCAGGCCAAACGATCCCGGTGGGCGAACTTCAAGGCCACGTTCGCCATGCCCGAGTTCATGATCGCGGAGATGAAGGCAGCACCGCTGCCGTACTGGATGTACCTGTTCGCCCGCACGCTCCGCACGTTCAGGAAGTACCCGTCGATCGTCCGTTGGGAGCGCCAGGAGCTGCCGGCCTATCTCGCCGCGATCGGTGAATGGGATGACCGAGTCCCCGCCGCTCTCTCGGACGCCGAACTGCTCGCCGGCATGAAGTCCTTGACCGTGGCCGAGGCGCGCTACTGGCTTGCCCTGCGCAGCGTGATCGGCACGGCGAAGCTCACCGACGGCGGCTTCCAGCGGTTTCTGGAGGAGAACGCGCCCGAGGGCCGGTTCATCAGCGGCAGCTTCCTGTCGGGCTTTTCGTCGAAGACTCTCGAGGCCGAGTTCGCCTTGCGCGCCATCGCGGCGGCGATCCGTTCCGACCCGGTGTTGGCCGATTTGGTCATCGTTACCCCGGCCCCGCGCCTATTGGACGCGATGCGGCAACACCCGGCTGGGGCCGTTTGCGAGGCGATGGACGCCTACCTGCACGACTTCGGTCGCCAGGTGTTCAACCTCGACTTCGCCGAACCGGCCCTGGCGGAGGATCCGCTGCCCTTCGCCGTGAGCCTGAAAGCGCTGGTGCGAGATCCCGGCCATGACCCCGTGACCCGCCGGAAGGAGGTCGCGCGCACCCGCCGGCGGACATTCGCCTCGGCGCTGCGCTTCTTCAGGGGTCGGCGGCGGCTTGAGTTTTTGCGCGCGTACTGGACCGCGCGCAACAACTACCCGGCCCGGGAGGAAGCCCTGTTCCACATGGGCCTGGCGTGGTCCACGTTTCGACCGTTGGCGCTCGAACTCGGCCGCAGGCTCGTCGCCGTGGGTACGTTTTCCCGCCCCGACGATATCTATTACGCAACTAGCGAAGACCTCGCCGACGCCGTCGAGGCGAAGGCCGGCGGTCGGCCCCTGTCGGAGCTGGCGAACAAGGTGGCGGAGCAGCGCGACTTGAGAGCCTTGCGTTT
>JAPOYW010000149.1 GCA_026706425.1 Gammaproteobacteria bacterium | reverse complement strand
CTACAAGGACGAGGCGTCCTTGTAGTAGTTCCAGTACGTGGACCGCCTGACCGTGTGGTAGTGCGTCCCGTCCACGAACCAGCGAAGTTCCTGTTCGTCCCACTCCACGGCATAGACGTGGAAACCGTCCGCTGGATCGATGCCCTCGTACTTGGCGTAGTTGAAGGTGTTGAGCGGCCAGGCCATCCCGTAGTGCAGCGCGGCTTGGGTGAAGGGAGCGGGGTCCCGAGAGAACACCTCCATGATGTCGATCTCGCCGCCGGCGGCCCAAGTGCCGTATTGCGAGTCGGTCGGCAGCATCCAGAATGCGGACCAAAGGCCTTGGCCGCCGGCGGCACGGATACTGGCCTCGACGCGGCCGTAGGTGATGTCCAGGTTGCCGGACGTGTTGATGCGGCCCGACGTATATGCGCGTCCGTCGGCGTTTTCCTGCCGCGCGGTGATGACCAGGTTGCCTCCGGAAACGGCGACATTGTCCGCCTGGTAGCTCTGCAACTCGTTGTTGCCCCAACCGGGAATCCCCTCGGCCGTCCCGTCGCCGGTCTGGACGTTCCATTTCGCGGCAGTGAGCGAACTGCCGTCGAACTCGTCCGACCAGACGAGTTCCCAGCCCTTGGGGGTAAGAACGTTGGTCGGTTGGTTGCCGCCCTCCGCGGAATCCGTGTTGCCACCGCTGCAGGCGACGAGGACGGACGCCGCCGCCAAGGCCGTGCCCAGCCTAGGGATTGCACCGCACTTGTCGAGGTGCCTGGTGAGGATGCATGCCATGAACGAAATCCCCCTTCGAACAGGCTGGTTTCGATGACGTTACGCCTCGGATGACAACGTTGTCAACACTTCGGGCATGATCGCCGTCAAGACTGCTCTTACGAAGTCCCGATAGCTGCGGTTTTCGGTTGCCGGGAATCTGCAAAAGGTGCCGTCAGGCACTGCTCCGTCGACGAACGGCCCGCCGTCCTCGACCGCGACCGCGAAGAGGAGCATCGCCCCATTCAATGACACAGAGTTGCGTTTGCCACCCTTCGACCACCGCGCCTCGGTTTTCCCGGGGATCCCGGCGGAAGGAACTCCCGGTAGTAGGCGGTGAGCGCCGAGATGGTGTCGTCGTCGATGTGGGCGACGAATCGAGGCTCGCCGTAGAAAAGCGAGTCCGCCGACTCGTCGTCGCGTTCGAAGAACCGATCGGGAAACTCGGGATCGGGCATGCTCACTCGACAAGCGGGTCGACGCAGGAAGCCTGCTCGGGCGGCGGTACGTGGATGACTATGCCGTCCAAGTGGTCGCGGATCACGATCTGGCAGGTCAGTCGGCTGGTGACCCGGCGCCCCGGTACGAAATCCAGGATGTCGGCCTCGTCGTCTACCGGCTCGCCGACCCGGTCGAACCAGGCCTCGTCGACGAAGCCGTGGCATGTCGAACAGGTGCAGCCGCCGCCACACTGCGCCCGAATGCCCGGCACGCCGTTGTCCACCGCGCAATCCATGATGCTGCGCCCGGGTTCGCCCGCGTGCGTTTCGCGCGACCCGTCCGGTTGAACGAAAACGATGTACGGCACGGTTGTTGTCGCCACCCCCCGACAAACCACTCTAGCGAGAGCCGCCGGTCGCTGCCAGCGACCGGAGCGTCGCGGGTGCGCATGAGATTCTTGGTGCGGGTTGCGAAAACCCGGATGCAGGGGCGACCGTGTTGACGCCCTGAACTCAGCCAATCGCCGCGCTGGACGATCCGAGGATTAGGCGGTAGCCGCCCGTCGCGAGGCCAGGTCCCCGGCACCTCCGCCGGATCGACCAGGCCGATCCGGCGCCAGCCGTCTCCGGCAGCCACGTCCGCGCCGCCGCCACCTCGCAACGCCCCTACGCGTCCGCGTACTTACCCAGCCGCTACGTTCTCATCTTGATTGTCGCGGAACACAGGCGGCGTCGTGAAGGCGGAAGGGGCCATCGGCCAAGGTCGTCGAGGGGTGGGAAACGCAACTCGGCACCGATTGAATGGGGCGATGTTCGATCAGACGGCGCCGGCCGGTCCTCCCCGGACGTTCTCGATACCCGTTGAAAACTGTCTATTCGTACAGTATGTTGCACTCATGGACCCTTGGCCGCGAATCGTCGTCCATGCGGACATGGATGCGTTCTATGCTGCCGTGGAGCAACTCGACGACCCGGGCCTGCGCGGCAAACCCGTGCTCGTCGGGCCGAAGAGCCGGCGCGGCGTCGTTCTGACCGCGAGCTACGAGGCCCGTCCCTACGGCGTCGGCAGCGCCATGCCGATGGGTGCCGCATTGCGCCGGTGCCCGGACGCGATCATCGTCGGTCCCCGCTTCGACCGCTACCAGGAGGTCTCGTCCCGGGTCATGGACATCCTGGCCGACTTCTCGCCTCGGGTGGAGGCGTTGTCCATGGACGAAGCGTTCGTCGACATGACGGGGGCCGAACGCCTGTTCGGGACGCCGCGCCAGATGGGGTCGAAGATCAGGCAGGCGGTCAGGGAGGCGACCCGTCTGAACATCTCGGTCGGCATCGCGAGCACCAAGTACGTGGCCAAGGTCGCAAGCGCCGAGAGCAAGCCCGACGGATTGATGGTCGTTCCGGCGGACCGGGCGAAGGCCTGGCTCGCGCCGCTGTCCGTATCGCGTCTGTGGGGGGCGGGCCGAAAGACCGTGCCGCGCCTGCAGGCCTTGGGGCTGTCGACGATCGGGGATGTGGCGGCCGCGGACGCGACGACCCTTGCGCGCCTGGGGGGCCTCGGCGCGCACTTCCACGCCCTGGCGAATGCCCGGGATCCTCGGGGCGTGCGTCGAACCCGCGTTGCCAAGAGCATCGGCTCGGATCGCACCCTCGTCGCGGACATTTCGCGCCGCGAGGACATCGAACTGCACCTGCGCCGGGCCGCGGACCGGATCGGACGCCGGTTGCGCGCCAAGCGCTACGCGGCGCGCGGTGTCCGGGTCCGGTTGAAGACGCACCGGTTCCAGGTACTGACCCGCCAACGCAAGCTCCGCAAACCGGTCGACTTGGGCGCGGAACTCATGGCGGCTGGCATAAGCCTGCTGGGCCAGTTCAACGACCCGGGTCCGTTCCGATTGGTGGGCATGGCGGCATTCGATCTGGTGGAACGCGAAGGCCCCCGGCAGCTCGACCTGTTCGAGGACCTCGCCGCCCGGGAACTGGAGACCACCGTAGACGGCCTGATGCATCGATTCGGTCGCGGCGTCCTGATGCGGGCGCGGGATCTCGCCGATTGGGGTACCGTTGCCGCCGACGGCGTGAATCTCGACTATCTCGACAACCAGATGTAGCCGTCCTTCCGACAATGGCGGTGTTGGTTTGGACGGGAGGGACGACTCTTCGCAGCGACGAGCTTGGTCCAACTAAGGCACAATAGTGCATGGCAAACCGTGCGGTCCGTCGGCATGTTTCATCATCAACCACTTCTCGCAGCGTGTGCCGTGTTGCTGGCGGCGACGGTATCCGCCATGTCGGTAGGCAACTTCGCGCTTACGGACCAATCCGGGGCGAACCACGAACTCTTCGACGGCGGGGATTCCAAGGTCGTCGTCCTGGTGGTGCAGGGCAACGGGTGCCCGGTGGTGCGCAATGCGTTGATCGACCTCAACGCCGTGCGCGAACGGTTTCGGGGCGCGCCGGTGCGGTTCCTGATGATCAACTCGAACCTGCAGGACAACGAGGATTCCATTCGCGCGGAAGCACAGGAGTGGGGCATCGACCTGCCGGTCCTGGTCGACGCCACCCAGGAGGTTGGCCAGGCTCTGGGCTTCACCCGCACCGCGGAAGCCCTGGTCATCGACACGCGGTCCCGAGCGCTCGCCTATCGCGGCCCCATCAACGACCGGCTGGTCTATGAACGACAACGCAGCGAAGCCGACAATCACTACGTCATCGATGCGGTGGAGGCGGTTCTGGCGGGCGAAACGCCGGCCGTCAGATCCGTTGCTCCCGTGGGCTGCCTGATCAACTTTCCCGAACGGGGCGATAGGTCCACACCCCGCGAGACCCACCACCACTAGCGAGCCTGTGCAGGACGCGGGCGAGGGTCGCTTGAGCGTTCAATGAAGTCCGAAAACGCACCGCCGCTTCGCGACCTCGTGCTCTTGGGCGGCGGTCACGCCAACGTCCAGGTGCTGAAACGCTTCGGCATGCGGCCCGAACCCGGGGTGCGCCTCACGATCGTGGCCAGGGAACCGCACTCGCCGTATACGGGGATGCTCCCTAGCTATGTGGCCGGTGCCTACGGCTGGGACGACATCCATATCGATCTGGCCAAACTCGCCCGGTTCGCCAATGCCCGGTTCATTGCTGCGGAAGCGTCGGGCATCGACACGGGGGAGAGGCGGATTGTCTTTGCCGATCGCCCGCCGTTGCGCTACGACGTGCTGTCGATCAACACCGGCGGCGTTCCCGGCGAGCGCTTCGCGTCCGATTTCGTCACGCCCGTCAAGCCCATCGGCCGTTTCCTGCCGGTGTGGGAGCAACTCACCGCCGACTGCGGGCCGCCGGCACGCTTGGGAGTCGTCGGTGCCGGACCGGGTGGCGTGGAACTGGCCCTGGCGATCAGTCACCGCCATCCGGGCACGCGCTGCACCCTCTTGGATGCAGGCGGCGAAATCCTCGGCGGGTTCGCGGCCAAGGCAAGGCGACGACTGCAGGACGCGCTTAAGGACCGGGGCATCTCCGTGGTGACCGGCGCACGGGTCACCCAAGCGCTCGAAGGGGAACTCATCGCGGGAGAAACATCGATCGCGGTCGACCACGCACTATGGACCACAGGCGTCGACGCGCCGACATGGTTTTCCGAGTCGGGCCTCGACACCGACGCGGCGGGTTTCGTCGCCGTCAACAAGCACCTCCAGTCCACGTCCCATGAGGAGATCTTCGCGGCCGGGGATGTCTCCTACGCTGCGGATCAGCCGCGGCCCAAGTCGGGCGTCTATGCCGTGCGGCAAGGTCCCTTACTCGCCGAGAACCTGCGGCGCTTTGTCACGGGTCGCCGCCTGCGCCGTTTCCGGGCGCAGCGCCACGCCATGGCGATCGTGGGTTTGGGTATCGGCGATGCTGTGGCGAGTCGGGGGAGATTCCACGCCTCGGGGGCTTGGGTCTGGTTCGTCAAACGATGGATCGACCGTCGCTTCATGCGCAAATTCAGCAACTTGCCGAGCATGCTGCCAGAAATGCATGAAGAAGGATCTCAGGTAGCGACTAAGCTGCAGAACGAGATGCCGGCCGCAATGCGTTGCGGAGGCTGCGGCGCGAAACTCGGCGCCCACAGCCTGAACGCCGTACTGAGTCGGCTAGACGTCCCGGTGTCGACGTCAACGGTCTCGGGCATCGGCGACGACGCCGCCGTCGTGCAAGTGCCTGCGGGCAGCCTTGCGATGAGTTGCGATGGCTTCCGGGCGATGATCGACGACACCTACCGGTTCGGTCGCATCAGCGCCCACCACGCCCTGAACGATCTCTTCGCGATGGGGGCCGACCCCAAGTTCGCCCTGGCCATCGCGACGGTGCCGCTGATGGCCGATCCGATGATGGAGGACGACCTTTTCCAGATGATGTCTGGTGCCCTCGATGTGTTCGCCGCCCACGGCGTCGATCTGGTGGGTGGCCACTCTGCGGAGGGTGGCGAACTCGCATTGGCGTTCAGCGTCACGGGAACCCTTGCTGGACAACCGTTCACCAAGGATGGACTCAGCCCGGGGGATGCCCTTCTGCTTACGGGTGCGATCGGCACGGGAACTTTGCTCGCGGGGGCGGCGCTGGGCCGTACGCGCGCTGAACACCTGCTGGCGGCGATCGATCAAATGGATAGGTCCAACGCCGCCGCTGCGCACGTGTTGCGCGAACATGCCGCGCGGGGCTGCACGGACGTGACCGGTTTCGGATTGGCGGTACACCTGTCCGAGATGACCCGCGCCTCGGGCACCGGCGCATCGATTCGGCTCGAGGACGTGCCGACGTTGCCGGGCGCATTGGACATGATCGCGTCGGGCGTCGAAAGCTCCTTGCAGCCGAACAACCAGCAGGCATTGGACGACTACGAGATCAGCGGCGACACACCCGCTGCCCCGGGGCTACGCCTGCTGGCCGACCCCCAGACATCCGGCGGCCTGCTGGCGGGCGTGCCGCCCAATGCTGCGGACGATTGCGTGCAGGCCCTGCGCGAGAAGGGCTACGCGACGGCCGCGGTAGTCGGCGTGGTTACGCAGCGAGGTCTGGCAGTGGCCGTTGGCCACGGGCCAGGCGATGCGAGTTGAACCCTGATCGCGGCGGCAGTCAGGTGG
>JAPOYW010000352.1:2044-6305 GCA_026706425.1 Gammaproteobacteria bacterium | reverse complement strand
GTCACGGACCACCATGCCGCTTTCGCAAGGCAGGGGTTCATCGACCTAGGCTGCGTTCTCGATCCCGCGGAAGTCGCGCATTGGCTGGGCCTCTTCGAGGAGGACCGACAACGCCACCCCTACTTCTGGCACCCCTACGGCTACCACCAGCAGGCCAACTATGACGCGTTGGTGACCACGCCCGCATTCGACGGCTTGATCCGCCACCCCAAGCTGCTGCCGATTGTCGAGTCGCTGCTCGGCGGCCCGGCCTGCTTCGGCGAGATCGGGCTGCGACGCATGTCCGCGTACTCCGGAGAGCCGCACCAGCAATGGCACCGGGACCGCGCCCCCTGGCTCGACCACGCGCTGCGCATCGACTATCTGCAGCTCATGGTCTACCTGACCGACGTCGACGAGGACACCCACTGCTTCTCGCTGTCGCCGGAATCCGTCGACGAGCCGATCCTCGGAGAGACGAAAGCCCAGTTGCAGCGCGGCGTCTACGATCTCCACGGACCCGCCGGCACCTGCGCATTGTGCAGTGCCGCGATCCTGCACACCGCGACGACCCGACCGACCGACTTGGAGCGCAAGACCGTCCAGATCTACTACGGACACCGCGACCGCGCACCGTTGGCGAACGATTCGGCAATCCCCGCCGCGCTATGGCGGGACCACCCGGACCCGGAGACGCGTGGGTTCTACGGGGTCTTGAACGAGCGAACGCGTCTCTTCCTGTCCGCGTTCCCCGGCAGCAAGGACGCGTAGGGGCGACCCCGCCAAGGTTGCTCCGAGGTCCCGACGCTCCTACAATTCGTCACCCGCGCCGGATGAACCGGCGCATGACATCGGCTCCTTGCCTCACGTCGGCGGACAACGCCGAGCGGAGGCGAAAACCGAAAGGAGATTCAATGAGACACTACGAAGTCGTGATCATGGTGCACCGCGATCATTCCGATCAGGTGCCCGGCATGGTGGAGCGCTACCGGTCGCTGATCGCCCGGGGCAACGGCCACGTCCACCGCGTGGAGGACTGGGGTCGTCGCCAGCTGGCCTATCCGGTGGCGAAGATCCACAAGGCCCACTACGTCCTGATGAACATCGAGGTAACCAACGAGACCTTGGCGGAACTCGAAAGCGCGTTCCGGTTCAACGACGCCGTCATCCGCAACCTGATCATCAAGCGCCAGGAAGCGGACACCAGCACCTCGAAGATCTACGAAGAGGAGTTGCGGGAGCAGGAGAAGGAGCGCGAACGAGACCGTCGGCGGGACGAGGAAGTGCGCGCCCGGGTGGCGCGTCGGCAGGAGGAAAACGACGACGACGCCGGCCCCGATGCCGCCGCGGCGCCCAAAGAGGCGGAAGAGACCGCGGAGGTGGATTAGGCGATGGCACGCAGATTCTCCCGCAAACGCTACTGCCGGTTCACGGCGGAAGGCATCAAGGAGATCGACTACAAGGATCTCGACCTCCTGAAGCAGTACATCACGGAGACGGGAAAGATCGTCCCGAGCCGGATCACCGGCACCAGCGCAAAGTACCAGCGCCAGTTGGCGACCGCGATCAAGCGGGCGCGCTATCTTGCGCTGCTCCCCTACACCGACCAGCACAAGTAGCCATGAACGTCATCCTGCTCGAACGCGTCACCAACGTCGGCGACCTTGGCCAGGAGGTCTCGGTCAAGAACGGTTTCGCCCGCAACCACCTCATTCCGACAGGCAAGGCGGTCCGCGCGACCACGGAGAACCGGGCGGTCTTCGAGGAACGCCGCGCGGAACTCGAAAAGGCGGCCAACGCGCGGCTCTCCGACGCCCATGAACGGGCGGCGAAGCTCGTCGAGGCGCGCGTGACCATCGTGGCGCGGGCGTCCGAGGAGGGCAGGCTCTACGGCTCGGTGGGTCCCACGGAGATTTCCCGCGCCCTGACGGATGCCGTACTGCCCGTGGCGAAGAGCGAGGTCCGAATGCCGGACGGCGTGATCCGCGACATCGGCGAGTTCGAGGTCGATGTCCAGTTCCACGCCGACGTGGTCCAGGCGATCCAGGTCGAGGTCGTCGCGGAATAGCTCGTCGACCGCCCGACCACCGACACCATCCACAGGATTTCCAAGCCCAAACGACCGGTCAATTAACCGGTTTTCAACCGGGTCATTGTCTTGACGCCGCCCGTCGAGAGGTCGAGTCTTGGTCCTATCGTGACCAAGGACTGGACAAACGATGGCTGAACCCGTACCGATTGCTCCGGCACCCGCCCGCCTGAAGGTACCTCCCCATTCGAACGAAGCCGAGCAGTCGCTGCTCGGCGGCCTCATGCTCGACGAACACGCCTGGGACAAGGTAGCGGACAAGCTCGGCCCGGCGGACTTCTACCTGCCGCAGCACCGGATCATCTTCGAGGTGATGGCGGACCTTGCCAACACCAACAAGCCGTTGGACATCGTGACGTTGTCGGGTGCGCTCTCGACCCGCGCGATTCTCGACCGCGTCGGCGGCAACCCCTATCTCACGGAACTCGTCGACGCCACGCTGGGCACGTCGAATCTCGAGACCTACGCGGAGATCGTCAAGGAGCGGTCGACGCTTAGGCAGCTGATCCGCGCGGCCAACGAGATAACCGACATCGCCTTCCTGCCCGAGGGGCGGTCGAGCGCCGAAGTCCTGGACGAAGCGGAGCAACGGGTCTTCGAGATCGGGGAGGACAGGCTCAACGAGTCGGGGCCGCGGATCGTCGCGCCGCTGGTGGCGGAAGCGGTCGAACGGCTCGACTACCTGTACAAGACGCGCAACCCGATTACTGGGTTGGCAAGCGGGTTTCCCGACTTGGACGAGTTAACCGCCGGATTCCAGAGTTCCGACCTCATCATCATCGCTGCTCGTCCGTCGATGGGAAAGACTGCGCTGATGGTCAATCTGGCGGAGAATGCGGTCATGACGGACGATCACAATGGCGGTGCGGTGCTCATATTCTCGCTAGAGCAGCCTGCCGATCAGCTTGTCGTGAGAATGCTGTCGTCCCTTGGCGGCATCAACCAAACTGCGATGCGTACCGGCAACCTGAGCCCCAAGGACTGGGCCGACCGCTTTCCAAGCGCCATGTCGCAACTCAAGGACAAGCCGCTCTACATCGATGACACGGCGGCACTCACACCGAATGACCTGCGCGCCCGCGCGCGGCGGGTTAAGCGCGAAGCCGGCGGTCTCAAGATGATCATGGTGGACTACCTGCAGCTCATGCGGCCATCACGCGACCAGGAAAACCGCACCAACGAGATTTCTGAGATATCACGATCTCTCAAAGCGATCGCCAAAGAGATGGCGTGTCCGCTGGTAGCGTGCTCTCAGCTCAACCGCAGTGTCGAAAGCCGCAACGACAAACGACCTCACATGTACGATCTTCGCGAGTCGGGGGCCATCGAGCAAGACGCCGACGTAATCCTGTTTATCTACCGCGATGAGGTCTACAACAAGGATGACAACGACAACAAGGGCGTTGCCGAGATCATTATCGGCAAGCAGCGCAACGGTCCCATCGGTACCATCAAGCTGTCTTTCCAACCCGAGTTGACCCGATTCCGGAGCCATATCGAGAGCGACCGCATACCGGTAGGCAATGGCGTTCCGCCTCCTCGCGCCCCGGACATTGACCCGCCGTAATGGCCAAGGCCAAGGTCGCTTTCGTCTGCGCGGACTGCGGCGCCGAACACACCAAGTGGCAGGGCCAATGTGCCGCCTGCGGCGAGTGGAACACGCTGCGCGAGTTCATCCTGCCGAAGACGAGCCAGGCGACGCGCGGTCAGGGCGCCGGCTACTCGGGCGAATCGGCTCGCTCGGCCCGGCTCGTCGACATCAGCACCACCGGCCACGAACGCATTCGGTCGGAATTCGCGGAACTCGACCGCGTTCTAGGCGGCGGCTTCGTGCCAGGCTCCGTGGCCTTGATGGGCGGTGATCCGGGCGCGGGCAAGAGCACCCTGCTGCTGCAGGTTTCGACCGCTCTCGGCAAAGACGTCCGGGTTCTCTACGTCAGCGGCGAGGAATCCCTCGAGCAGATCGCCGATCGCGCGCGACGGCTGGGACTGGCTGCCGACGACCTCACCGTGGCGTCGGAAGTCACCGTCGAACGGATCGCCGAACTCGTTCAATCCGAACGACCGGCGCTGGTGATCGTCGACTCCATACAGGTCATGCAGGTGCAGACCTCCGAGAGCCTGCCCGGGAGCGTTACGCAGGTGAGGGCAGCCGCCCCCCAGGCCGTACGGCAAGCCAAGCCTGGCCGATGC
>JAPOYW010000352.1:0-2034 GCA_026706425.1 Gammaproteobacteria bacterium | reverse complement strand
CGCCGCGGAGCTCGTCCGTCTCGCCAAGCAGACCGGTGTCGCCGTGGTGCTGGTCGGGCACGTCACTAAGGAAGGCAATCTCGCCGGCCCCAAGGTGCTCGAGCACATGATCGACTGCTTCATGATGCTGGACGCGCCCCCGGGCAGCCGCTACCGAACGCTCAGGGGCTTGAAGAACCGGTTCGGCGCGGTGAACGAACTCGGGGTGTTCGCGATGACCGACCAGGGCATGAAGGAGGTGTCCAATCCGTCGGCCATCTTTCTGCAGCGCCCCAAGGAGATGGCCCCGGGCAGCGTCGTGACCGTGACCTGGGAGGGCACCCGCCCGCTCCTGGTGGAGATCCAGGCCCTGGTCGACGACGTCCAGGGCGGCTACCCCCGGCGTGTCGCCGTCGGCCTCGACGCGCAGCGCCTGGCCATGCATCTCGCCGTTCTGCATCGGCACTGCGGCGTGTCGCTGTCGGACCAGGACGTATTCGCCAACGTCGTGGGGGGCGTTCGCATCGGCGAGACCGGTGCCGACCTGGCACTACTCGCCGCAGCCATGTCGAGCTACAAGAACCGTGCCTTGCCGCGGGACCTGGTGGTGTTCGGCGAACTGGGCCTCACCGGCGAGGTTCGACCCGTACCCAACGGCCAGGACCGTCTGCGGGAAGCGCAGAAGCACGGCTTCACACGGGCGATCCTGCCCAGGGCGAACCGTCCCCGCGAGGCCATCGCGGGCATCGAAGCGCACCCGGTCGCTTCATTGGCCCAGGCGCTCGGAGCGATCAACGAGCTACCGGACGACCGCCGCTCGGCCTGAGGGCGATCTAGTCGACAACAGAACGGATGGCGGACATCCGTTCTCTTAGCAGGGGGCGTTGTGCGTCAACTGGAACGCTTGCGTTTCGTTTCGTCCTCGAATGCGCGTCGAGATCGAGGATAGGCCGTGGAGTAGCGGCACTACTGTTTCGGTAGGTTTTTCTTCGCGACAACGCCAAGAACTACACTTTCGGGTAGCAGACAGCGCCCGCGATAGGTACTAACGCTCATGCATTGAAGGGTAGGGTGCATCTGCGTCGAGGACAAAGCGGGGACATGGCGATCGGAACGGCGTCCTTGGTGGAGTCGGTCTATGCCCTTGGGGCGGAAGGCATGCACACGCAGTGGGCCGAGGATACGATCGAGGAAGTACTAAAGATGAAGGTCGTCCTATACGCGAGTGGGGCTGACACGAAGGAACTCGATTCCGCGATAGAGTCTAGCGGGATTGTGGCGTTGCAGGCCTTGACCGGCCCGGGCTGAGTGGCTCCCTAGAGCCACCCTTCGGGCCCAAGTGCCGCTGTCGGGATCGCATCGTCGCGCCAATCCGCGAGTCCGCTAGAATCCTGACATGCATTGCCCGTTCTGCAGCGCGGTCGACACCAAGGTCATCGATTCCCGGCTGGTCTCCGGGGGCGACCAGGTCCGGCGTCGGCGGGAGTGCCTGACCTGCGCGGAGCGTTTCACCACGTTCGAGAGCGCGGAACTGTTGATGCCCCGGGTCATCAAGAGCGACGGCGCACGGGAACCGTTCAACGAGGAAAAGCTCCGGGCCGGACTCGACCGGGCGTTGGAGAAGCGCCCGGTTTCGACCGAGCAGCGCGAAACCATGATCAACCGGATCCAGCACGGTCTGCGCGAGACCGGCGAACGCGAGCTGCCCTCGCGTAATGTGGGCGAGGCGGTCATGACGGAACTCAAGAAGGTGGACCAGGTGGCGTACGTGCGATTCGCCTCCGTCTACCGCGACTTCCAGGACATCAGCGAGTTTTCGGAGGAAATCGCGCGACTCACGGTCGAGCTAGCGGCGGCACCCCAGCCCGACGAATGATGGCGACGATACGGCATCGACGGTTGACTCGAATGGGAGCCATTTGCCGCGGACGAGGGAGCTAGAAGGTCCGTGATCCGCGAGGTCGACCGCCTGTTCCTGCGCCGCGCCGTCGAACTGGGGGAGCGGGGTCTCTGCAGCACGACGCCGAATCCCCGGGTGGGATGCGTCATCGTTCG
>JAPOYW010000481.1 GCA_026706425.1 Gammaproteobacteria bacterium | reverse complement strand
TCGCGGATTGCCGACTCCAAATTCGCAGCGGAACCGCCCGGGGAGACAACGGCCGCCCGACCACCCAACAGGTCGCCAGCCTCGTCGCGATCAATCCTGACGATCACCCGTCGGGCCGATGGTGCGTCGGATGTGACCGCCAAGTGGACCGGAATGTCGATGCCCTCAATGAACGCCAACAGATCCCCTTCGGCCGCGCGTCTGCTCACCTTCCGTAACGTCGCGATGTGCGAGTGGCTCGCGGTCAAATCAACCTCCAGCGCATCGGGCCACTTCATCTCGACTATCGGCAGCGGCGTTCCGTCCCCGCTTTGGAAGGACAGTGTGGTGAGGCGATCCTGGACGATGCCTAGGACGGGAATCTCCTCGTCCACCGACAGGGTCAACGCGATCATGCGCGCACCCCGAAGGTCGGTGATTTCTCCAATTCCCGTTGCAGCTGCAAGGGCGAATATGGCCATACCTATCGCCTTGACCGCGCGGGTCAAATCCACGTTGTACTCCTCCCCTGAATTGATAATGCACGTGTTTCCAATCACTGCTGTCCCAAGAAAGTCATCGACGAACAACGTAACATGTTGAATTGGCGATACAAACTGGCCTTCTGAACCTGTCACCGACTTGAACGGCGAACGCCGTTTCGGCGACGCTGGCGGCCTCGATCCGGAGGTCCGCCATGTACGAAGGCCAGCTCGTTTTCTCCCAGTTGACCGACTATTTGCCTTTTCGCGTTTTCCGGAAATGCGTTCGGCGCTACGGCGGAAACCGGTACGTCAAGTCCTTCCCGTGCATGAGCCAGTTCCTCTGCATGGCGTTCGCGCAGCTGACGCACCGGGAGAGTCTTCGCGACATCGAGATCGGTCTGCGCGCGCACGCGAACAAGCTCTACCACATGGGCATCCGCGGCCGCATGGGCATCCGCGGCGGGGTGTCGCGCAACACGCTGGCGAACGCCAACCGGCAAAGGGACTGGCGCATCTACGCGGAGTTCGCGCAGGAGCTGATCCGCATCGCGCGTCCGCTGTACGCCGACGACGACCTCGGCCTGGAACTCGACAACACGGTGTTCGCCCTCGACGCGTCGACCATCGACCTGTGCCTGTCGGTCTTCCCGTGGGCCCTGTTCCGCTCCACGAAGTCCGCCGTGAAGCTGCACGCGCTGCTCGACCTGCGCGGCAGCATCCCCACGTTCGTCCACGTTTCGCATGGAAAACCGGGGGACGTGAACGTCCTCGACCTGCTGCTGCCCGAGCCGGGCGCGTTCTACCTCATGGACCGGGCCTATCTCGACTTCCGGCGTCTCGACGTCCTGCACTCGGCCGGCGCCTTCTTCGTGATCCGCGCCAAGTCGAACACGAAGTTCCGCCGCCGGTACTCCCGCGACGCGGACAAGTCCGCAGGCGTCCTGTGCGACCAGACCGTCGTCCTGACGGGATCGACCTCGAAGAACGACTACCCGCAGCCGCTGCGCCGGGTCAAGTACCGCGACGCCGAGACCGGCAGGACGTTCAACTTCCTGACCAACAACTTCGTCGTTCCCGCAGCGACCGTCGCCGATCTGTACCGGTGCCGGTGGCAGGTGGAGCTTTTTTTCAAATGGATCAAACAACACCTGCGAATCAAGTCGTTCTTCGGCACGTCGGAGAACGCGGTGAAGACGCAGATCTGGATCGCCGTGGCCGTCTACGTGCTCGTGGCGATCGTCAGGAAGCGGCTAGGCATCGACGCCAGCCTCTACACGATTCTGCAGGCGCTGAGCCTCACGCTGTTCGAGAAAACCCCGTTATTCTCGGTACTTTCGAACGAGGACATTTCGCCGACCGGGTTCGACGACCCCAAACAGTTGAATCTGTTCGACTATTTCTTGGGACACTAGTGGTTTCCAATGAACTCTCGAGCAACATTCGCCCGTGCGTCCTTGTACGAAGAAGACGCAGTTGGAAATTGACCGTACACACTTGTTTCTGCCGTTGTCAACCGCTCGTACGGGGTGGTGCGGGTCGTACGGGGTGGTGCGGGGCGTTGCTACGCCGCGACCGCCTGTCGCTCAAGCAGATAGAGCCGCTGGTGCGGCAGTGGCGCGGGGCCGCGTCGATCCGGGACCGGCGCGGCAACAGCCCTAGGTGTTCGGGGGGAGGCGGACTACGCCCGGCGGACTCCAACGGGCACATCTACAAAAATGCGCGCCTCCGCGACCCACCGCGCTGCGCGTACCGCGTGGAGGGTGCCGGCGTGGACATCGGCCTGCCGTAGGCGCCCGCCGGAGGGCCAGCCCGGCGAGGTCCGCGTCGACTCGGTCCATCAGGGCGACCGCGACGGGTGAAGGGCGTCTACCCGCTCAACTTGGTCGATAAGGCACCCGGTTCGAGTTGGTCGGCGCCGTGGTCGGCATCTCGGATTTCTTCCCGTTCCCGATCCTCGGCTTCCGCGCCGACAACGGTAGCGAGTACATCAACCGCCGCGTCGACCGGCTGCTCAACAAGCTGCGCGTCGGACGCGTCGCCAAGTCCCGCACGCGCCGCTCCAACGGCGCTGGTTGAAGGCAAGAACGCTGACGTCGTCCGCAAGCGGTTCGACACGACTTCGCGCCCCGAGGTCAACCGCGTCGCCTAGGGCCCCTAGGGCCCGCGGTCGCCTTTCCTCAACTTCCACCGGATCCACCTGTTCGCGACCCGGATGTCACCGCGACAACCGGGCGGGGAATCCGAGGTGGAGCAAGGCGGCGAGCTTCGTCGAATTGGACCTCGACGACGACCTTGACCCTTTCGTCGTCAACTACACCAACTGGATCACCCGAGATCGAACGGGCGTGTTTCGTGAACACGTTCTACGTCGCCTACTACGCGCCCACCGCGTACGACGTCCCCGCGATGGACGGCCATGTCGCAACAGCGGCGACGGCACCTTCACCGGAGTGGACGAAGGCAGCCGTGTCGACGTCGCCTTCGAAAACGGGCTCGGCAACGCAGCACCGACTTCAACCGGGATGGATTGCCGGACCTTTTCGTGGCGAACGATGGAACGACCAACCAGCTTTGGATGAACCTCGGGACTGTGGGCGAGAGGTCGCCAACGCGGATTCGACGGGGTACCGAATGACGTAGCAGAATGGGGGAACTCTATCGTGCGACGACCCGCTAGGATTGACAGCCTGATCCGTCGGGCGTATGAACGAAGGTAATCGGACAATTTGGAGGGGAATATGACCAACGTGCGGGTACTGCATGCTGGCGCTCTGCTGGCGTTCTTTGCCGTCGCTGCCGGTGCCCAGCCCACCGATGCCGAGGACGCGGATGACGCGGACGAAGGCGGCGGCAAGTACATCGAGACGGTGATCGTCACCGGCGAACGCGGCGAGGTCAACGTTCTCGACCGGCCGATGACGGTGACCGGCTTCAATGCTGAGATGATCGAGCAGCTCGGCATCCAGAACACCGACGACCTCGAAGTGCTCGTGCCGGGTCTGCAGGTCGGGAACCGAAGCCAGGGGGCCGGCAAAAACGAGGACGACCACTACTACATGCGGGGGCTGGGCTCGGAGCGAACGGTCAACTTCTTCAGCGATACGTCGGTGGCGGTCTACGTCGACGGCGTCTTCACCGACCAGACCTTCGGCATCGACGGGGGGCTGTTCGACGTCGAGCGGGTCGAGGTGGCGCGGGGTCCCCAGGGAACGACCGGCGGTAAGTCCGCGATTGCCGGCGCGATCAACTTCCATACCCGCAAGCCGACCGAGGAATTCGACATTCGTACCAACCTGGAGGTCACCGACATCTCCACGCAACGCGCGCAGGTGGCTTTCGGTGGTCCGCTCGGTGATACGGGTTTCGCCTACCGGCTGGGCTTAAGTTCCTACACCGGCGACGGTCGCCTGAAGAACATAAGCGGACCCGACGGCATGCAGCCGGACGAAATGATCGTGGCGCCCCAGTTGCGGTGGAAGAACGACCGGTGGGACGTCAACGTCAAATACCAGCACATGCAGGATACGGGGACGCCGAACGCGTCGATACCGCTTGGCCCGGAGAACACGCTGGACGAGTTCATCCTGGGTCCGAACGGCGAGCCGTTGTGCGCCGCCCACCCCATCACCGGCGAGGAGGTCTGCCAGCGCAATCCGTACTTCGGCGTGCAGCCGGCCCCTGCGGTCGCGGGGTGCTCGAACATCAACCAGGACGGCACCCGGGACCCGATGAACATCATCTGCGATCCGGACGAGCTGCGTTGGGAGGTCGCGTTCAATGCTCCGATCGCGAAAGACAGCACGGCCGAGAACTTCGCACTCGACGTCGTGTTCTCGCTCACCGACAGTTTGTCGTTGAACTACAAGTTCGGCTGGCACGACGTCATCAACAGCAACACCAACGACGGTGATCAGCGCGACCGGGTGGGTGGCGGCGTCTGTCCGTTCAACCATCCGGGCGTGCTTGCCGGGATCGTGCAGGAAGGCGCGACGGATCGCATCTGCGCCCTTGACGGCGGCGGCGTCGGCGTGTTCAGCGACACCCAGGTCAACTACATCTTCAGTTCGGAACAGACCAGCCACGAGATCACCCTGGTGTCGAACTTCGACGGGCCGCTGAATTTCACGTTGGGCGCCAACACGCTGACCAACGACGAACCCTACGTGTGGCGGCCCCGGAGCTTCTCCACCAGCACCGGTGACTGGCTGTACCAGGATACGTCGGCGTCCTGCAATGCCAACATCGAAGCGTTGTACGGGAACGGTGGCAGCTTGAGCGGAGGCGACAGCTGGCTGCTCCGGGACCTGCATTCGAATCCCGCCACCATGCAGCGCGCCCAAAACCAGGGAACTGTCTGGGCCTGTCCGGGCTCGCCCGAACTTCTCGCCTTCACGGGGCTCGACATCAACGACATGTTCGCCGCCAACCTGGCGGGACAGACCGGCGGTTTCTACGGCGGCGCACTGCAGGAAGCGCGAGGCATCTATTTCAATCTCGAGTACGTCTACAACGAGACCTGGACGTTCTTCGGCGGGATCCGCCGCAGCGACGACAAGAAGGACCGCAACGAATCGACGAGCGGCGGTGTCCAGGCCCGCGAAGTCGCCGATCCCAGCGCGCGTTGCGATTCCGGCGTCAGCAGAAACGGCATAGACCTCTGCGAGAACGGCTTCGCCCTCGTCAGCTTGTCGATTCGCGATTCGAGCATCTTTCCGCCACGCGGCGATCTCAAGTGGGGCAAGACCACATGGAACATCGGGGCCGAGTACCGACTGACCGAAGACATCATGGTCTACAGTCGCATCGCGACCGGCTTTCGGGCCGGGGGCTCCGCCGGCTTCGGCGCTGCGGGGGATGGCCCCTATCAGTACGACGGCGAGGAGTTGATCAACTACGAGGTCGGGGTCAAGGGAATCTACCTCGACGGCAGCCTGCAACTGTCCACGACCTACTTCTACCAGGACTTCGAAGCTCATTGGGTGTTCGCGCAACGGCTGCGGACGGAGGCCGAGCGGCTGCTCGACCCGGATGGCGGCCCGTTCACGGCCGAGACGACGGGTGTCCAAGGTTCAGTCATCCAGGGCGTCGAACTCGAGGGTGCATGGCGTTTGACCGACCAGCTGACTGTGCGCGGCTTCTACAACTACCTGGATACGTCCGTCGGCGACTATCCTGCACTGCTACCGTTCGCGGATCCCACATTGGAAAATGCGACCTGGGTACAGATTCCTTGGGTCGACAGCGAAGGGAACACCCGGGTTGCCTGGCTTTTCGGCACGGACGAACCCACCCAACTCGGTGGCAACCAGTTGCCGAACCAGCCGAAGCATAAGACGTCGCTGACCGTTGCTTACGACCTCGACCTGCCGGAGCAATACGGCGATCTCGAGCTGTTGACGATCGCCAACCACCGCAGCAAGAAGTATGTCGAGCCGGCCAACTTCGATGCCTATGCCGTGGGTGCCTACACCCGTTGGGATGCCCGCGCGACCTGGAGTGCGCCGAACGGCAAGCTGGAGGTGACAGGCTACGTTCAGAACCTGCTCGACCAGGCCGCGCTGCACATGTGGTCGCCCAGAGAAGGCGTGGGTAGTCCTTGGGGGACGATCGTTGAGCCTCGGGAGTTCGGCATCATTGTTTCCTGGCGGAACAACCAATAGTGCACGGGTCCATCGGGGTTGATCACCTAACCAGACGCGCTGCGGGATCCACCCGCAGCGCGTTTTCGACTTGGTATGGCCGGTGAGGGGCGAATACGCCGGGCAGCACTGTCGGGGGCGCTGCTAGCGGTCGCGTCAACGAGTCTCCTTGCTTGCGGGGGCTCCGGCGGTGGCGCACTGCCGCCTCCGCCGCCGCCCCCGCAAGCA
>JAPOYW010000294.1 GCA_026706425.1 Gammaproteobacteria bacterium | reverse complement strand
GCGTAGGCGGTGCATTGTGACCATATGTCACGCCAAATCCGAGACGGCACACTAACGCCGTCGAAGTCGGAACCCAGGGCCAACGAGACGAGTCCGTAGGGGAAGGGCTTGTCCCGTCCCGGTGGCCATTGGCGCTCTACGCGACGCGTTTCATCCGCACGGCGGGCCGCCGTTTGAGACGCTGCGAAACAACGTCGATCTCGATGCCTACGGATTCCAACGCCGTCAGCCCGAGAATCGGTTCGACGCCGTCGCTGCCGAAGCAAACCGTCGTGCCTACGAAATCTCCCATGAATTCGATGTCGGCGCTTGTTACGTCCACGGTCTCCCGCCGCCCATCGGCGAGTTCGTAGGTTCTTCGCCCTTTCGGCACAAGGCCGATACTGCGTAGCGCATCGGCTGGTACAACCGAATCCGTGGACCCCGTATCCACGAGGAAAAGCCCGTCCCAGGATCGACTTGGATCAGCGGGGTTGCGAACAGTGGCGGTGACTTGGACGACACCCATGGGAGAAACTCCGTCAACTACGAGAGGCCGTCGTTTTACTAGACGCATTTGGCGATCATCGGGCAATGGGGGTATTTCTTACCCGCTTTCGGGTCGTCGACGCAACATGGTGGCACTTTGATAGCACCTCGACGCGAAGCCTTGCGGGGCGGCGTACTGCTCCACCTCCCGCCAAACGCGCATCAGGTTCAGACCCAAGATCTTCGCGATGGCGTCCTCGTCGTAGCCGCTCCAACAGGCCGGACACCAGGTTCGGAAAGTCGCCGAAGCTGGAGTCGGCGTATCGGTTCGACTTGGAATGCGCGAGGGACACGTATCGGATTCCCCGGGCGACGAAGTGGTCGAGGTTTGCCGTCGTTCCCTCTAGTGGACTGGCGTTTTCCATGCCGAGTGCCAGGGCGACCCGACCCGAACCGCGCAGGCGTTCGACGTCTGCCGTGCAGGTGGCGATCGCGAACTTCCCGGCGTGCGTTGCGGCCAGTGCTTCAACAAAGTCCACCAATTGATTCGCGACGTCACGGGACTCGCCCGCATCGGCGGAACGGGCCGGCGTGAAGATGGACATGAACGCCACATCGAGGCCACCGAGTCGTGCGCGGGGATAGTCGAAGTCCCGCTCGGGAACCAAGACCCCGAGATCGGCCCCCTGGCGAAACAGTCGGTAGGGTGCGTCGATGTGGGTGTCGACGATCAGGGAACGCTGGGCCAATTCCCGAGCCCGTTCGCCGTCGTCGCCCGAGCAGCCAGCCAACATGGCGGCTGCAGTGATCGCCAGGCGATGTCTCATTGGCTGCTCCACTTGGGCCGGCGGATCAGTGTCGCACAGGTCCCAACCCCTTTATCGGGGTCAGGCGGTCTATGGGAGCGTGCACAGAGTCCATAGAATTGGTTAGCCCACAAGATTGCCAATCGGAGTTCTAAACCGGTATGCCAGACTACGGAATTTCGGCTTGTGTATTTCGTCAAATCGGTTTAGTGTGTGGTCTACACAACTACACTATCCAAAAGGGAGGCAGGATGTGGACCATGCAGATTGAGGGCGACCCGAGTCCCGGTCGTCCGGGGTCGACGACAGACCGGCGTCGGGTTTCCGCCCCGGTCGCCGGCTTGGCGGGTGTGATCATCTCCCTGGTGACGCTTGCTACGCCCGTAGCGGCCCAGGAGTCCGAGGGGGACGAGATCGAAGAGATCGTCGTCCAGGGCACGCGCCAGGTCATCCAGGACGCGATCGCGATCAAACGCAATTCGGTGGAAATCACCGACGGCCTGTCCGCCGCCGACATCGGCGACCTGCCCGCGCTGTCCATCGGCGAGGCGCTCGAAACGATCACCGGCGCCGCATCCCATCGCGAAAACGGCGGCGCGACCGAGATTTCCATTCGCGGTCTCGGGCCGTTCCTCGGCGCCACGACCTTCAACGGTCGCGACGCCACCAACGGCAGCGGGGACCGATCAGTGAACTTCTCCCAGTTCCCGTCCGAGCTGATGAGCCGCCTGATGATTCACAAGACCCAGAACGCAAGCCTCATCGAGGGTGGCGTTTCCGGCGTCATCGAGCTGCAGACCTTGAAGCCCCTGCAGTTCGGTCGCCAGCGCATTCAGTTCGACGTCAAGGGCAATGCCAATCCGATCCAACGCAATATAGACGACTCGACGCAGGGCGACCTCGGACACCGGGCGACGTTCAGCTATGTCGACCAGTTCGAATTCGACGGCGGTTCGCAGATTGGCGTGGCCTTCGGCTACCAGGACAGCGCAATTTCACAGCCCGAGGCCGAGGTGCGGTCCTCGAGCCCGACGGGTTCGTCGCGTTGGGCGTGTCTGAACGATCCGCGCGACACCACCGAGGGGTACTACGCCACCCGTACCGACGACTGCGAGGACTCCCCCGCCGGTTCGAGCAGCAATGGCGCCTACGACACCAGCATCGACCCGGCCACCGGGCGCGCCGTACACGATGGCTTCGCGTACGCCTGGGCGCCGAGCTCACGCGGCTACCGGCAGAACGACACCCAGGACACCCGTGAGGCCGTATTCGCGGCCGTTCAGTTCAAACCCAGCGATCACATCGATATCGGCCTCGACCTACAGGTGTCCGAGCGCGTCCAGGCCGAGCGTCGCCATGACCTGAACTTCGCCAACCAGCGGCGAAATACCGTCGGTGTCACCGCCGACGCCCTGGTCACGAGCCCGAGCGGTGCGGTCTTCGCGTGGGAGGGCGACACCGCAATCGAATCCAACAGCGAACTCTATTCCCGGGCCGAGGACTACAGCGGCGGCGGACTGTCCGTCGACTGGGTGGTCTCGGACCGGTTGACGGTGTCAGCGGACGCGTCCATCTCGGAAACGGTGCGCATCGAGAAGCAGATCACGCTGCGCACCCAGTCGGACAACGACGACATCTTCAACGAGGACACCGCGGCGGGCTACCGGCCCCGGGTTGCGTGGGACCGCCGGCCGTCGGGCATTCACCAGTACGTCATCGAGGACTTCGACGTCACCGACCACACGCTGTTCTCCGACGAGTACCGCGTCCGGGTGGACTCCGACGTCGATCGCACCAACACCATCGCCGCGTTGCGGGGCGACTTCGAGCTGGAAGTTGAACTCGGCGCCATCAACTCCGTCGAAGGCGGCTTCCGCATCGCCGATCAGGAGTACGTCAACCTCGGCGGTACGCGCTACACCACGCCGAACCTCGACGACAGCAGCCAGGGCGAGCGCGATGCGATCGTGGCCATCAACCAAACGTGCCGCAATACGGAATTCCCCGAGAGCGGGTTTCTCGAGACCGAGGCCGATGGTCCGCTGGTGACGGTCGTCGATTCCGACACGGGCGCGACCATCTACGCCGGCAACGCGTGGGCGACGTTCGATACCCAGTGCATGGTCGACGAGATCTTCGCCTACCACGGCGTCGCCTTTGGCTACCCCGACCAGACCCGCGAACATCCGAATACCACCGACGTCACCGAGTCGACGACGGCGGCCTACGCCATGGCGAACTTCGCCGGCAACTGGAACAACCGTCCGTTCCAAGGCAACCTGGGGGTGCGCATCGTCAACACGAGCATCGAGGCCGTGGCGTGGCGCACCGAGTACGAAATCGTCGAGGACGGCGGTTTCCTGTCCATGCGGGTCGTCGACGGTGCTCCCTATGAGCGCGTCGTTGCCGAGGACGACTACACGGAGGTTCTGCCCAGCCTCAACGTGGTGATGGACTTGAACGACGAGGTGCTGCTGCGGGGCGGGGCGTTCCGCGGGCTGTCCCGCGCCGACATGTCGGATCTCGGCTACAACCGTTCGTTCACCCTCAATTCGTCGGACGACATCACCGACGTCGACGAGCTGATTTCCGGGGTAAGCGGTTCGGGCAACCCGTATACCCGGGCGCTGCCGTCGTGGAACTTCGACACGGCGCTGGAGTGGTACCCCAACGACGACTCGATCCTTGCCGGGGGCCTCTACCTCAAGCAGTTCACCGGCGGATTCGAGCAGATCCGTTCGACCGAGACGTTTGTCGTCGACGGCCGGCCCGTACAAGCCGACTTCACGGCCGCCCAGTCGATGGAGGACACGGCCACACTCGTGGGCCTCGAAGTCACCGCCGCGCACCGCTTCGAGAACGGCTTCGGCTTCAAGCTGTCGTTCAACTTGGCGGACTCGGACTTCGAGTTCGAGGACAGCAACTACGGTTCGGTCGTTGTCCGGGATGACGACGGCAGCACGGTGTCGGAGACCGCGGGCATCCTGCGGCCGGGCAACGTGCCGGGTTTTTCCGAGCAGACCCTTTCCGCCCAACTCTACTATCAGTTCCGAGGTCTCGACGTCCAGGCGGTCTACAAGTACCGCAGCGACTACTTCCAGCCGTATACGAGCAATGGCACGCGCTTGCGCTTCATCGGTGACGTTGGCGTGTGGGAAGGCCGGGTATCCTACCGGTTCCTCGATCACTACCGGGTGAGCCTGGAAGCGATCAACATATTCGACGAACCGAAGACCCAGTACTTCTACGTCCGGGACGAACTTGGCGAGGTCAACTCCTACGGCCCGCGGGTGTTCGTCTCGTTCCGAGGCCGGTTCTGAGCCCGGCTGCAAGCGGACAATCCTCAAGAGGACAAGTTGCGGGACGTATGGAAACGAACGACAAGCCGCTGTACCACACGGTCGCCCAGGCGATCGGAGAACAGATCGAGACAGGCGTCTATGCTCCGGGGAGCCGGCTCCCCGGAGAACGCCACCTCGCCGAAGAGTTCAATGTGAGCCGGGTCACGATTCGCCAGGCGATCGCCACGCTGCAGGCGCTAGGCCACGTCGATACCCGCAAGGGTTCGGGTGCGTGGATCCTTGACGGGGCACAACGCCAGCAGAGCGACCTGCCCCGCGCCAGCGCCTTCGAGGTGACCGAGGCGCGCAGGCTGTTCGAACCGGAGGTGGCGGCACTGGCGGCACTGAACATCGACGACGAGACGCTCGAACAGCTCGCCGGCTACATGGAGGAGATGACCAGCCAGGACCCCGAAGACGAAGCCGCCGAGCAGGCCGACCGCGACTTTCACCTTGCCATTGCGGCCGCAACCGGCAATTCCGCCGCGAGCCACATCGTCGAGTTGCTGTGGAGGATGCGGACGGAATTGCCCGACGTGAAGGAAGTGTACGACGCGGTCTGCCACGAGGATGCCTCCGCGCGTGGCTCGGAGCATGCCGACATTTTCGATGCGCTGAAGGCCCGCGACCCGGCGGAGGCGCGGGTTGCGATGCGCCGGCACTTCACACGGCTGCTCGAATCGATGCTGAGCGTCACGGAACAACAGGCGCTGCAGGAAATCCGCCGGCGGGCCGACGAAAGCCGCCAGCGGTTCCTCAAGGCGCCCGGCATCTGACCGGCGAGCGGACTCGCGAGGGATGCACCGCTGTCGGGGTGTTCTGGCCATCGCGCCGGCGCTGGCTCTAGCTGCGCACGGCGCACTAGCCGCCGAGACACTGGTTCACACCCAGCAAGAGTACCGGGATGCCGTGCTCTCCCTACAGCCCGGCGACACGATCATCCTCGCCGATGGCGAGTGGCGCGATTTCGAGATCGTCTTCGCAGCCGAGGGTCTGCCCGACAGGCCTGTAACGCTGACTGCCCAGACCAGGGGTAAGGTCGTCATTGCCGGGCGGTCGAACCTGCGCATCGCGGGAAACCACCTGGTCGTGTCTGGTCTGGTCTTCCGGGACGGCCACACGCCGACCAACGACGTGATCGCGTTCCGCCGAACCAAGCAACACCTTGCCAACCACTCCCGGGTCACACAAGTCGTCATAGACCGCTTCAACAACCCGGAGCGCCACGAGACGGACTTCTGGGTGATGATGTACGGCAAGGACAACCGGTTCGACCACTCGATGCTGATCGGCAAGAGCAACTCCGGCGTGACCATGGCGGTGCGGCTCGACTCCGAGGCAAGTCAGAACAACGGACACCGCATCGATCACAACTACTTCGGTCCGCGACCGATCCTCGGGTCCAACGGCGGCGAGACCCTGCGCATCGGTACCAGCAAGTACTCCCTCACGGAGTCCCGTACGCTCGTCGAGCGCAACTACTTCGAGCGCTGCAACGGCGAGGTGGAGATCATCTCCAGCAAGTCCGGCGGCAACGTGTTCCGGGGCAACGTCTTCGTCGAGTCCCGGGGAACCCTGACCCTGCGCCACGGCAACGGCAACCGGGTGGAAGGCAATGTCTTTCTGGGGAACGGCGTGCCCCATACAGGCGGTATTCGCGTCATCAACAAGCGCCAGACGATCAGCAACAACTATCTCTTTCAACTGACCGGACGGCGCTTCGCGGGCGTGCTGGTGGTGATGAACGGCGTTCCCGACTCGCCCATCAACCGCTACCACCAGGTCGCTGCCGATGATCGTGTTGTTCTCGATCACGGCGTCTTCGACCTG
>JAPOYW010000181.1 GCA_026706425.1 Gammaproteobacteria bacterium | reverse complement strand
AGAGGTGGGTACGGTGGCAAGTGTTTTCCCTAGCGTGCCTTCGGGTGTTCTTGACCGTTGGTACGCTGTTGGTGCGCGTAGCAAGGTGTTGACATCGATATGGAGCGAGCCGTCATACTATTATGTCGAGTGTTGGGATGGTATGGCGAGGTGTACAATAGACGATGTCAGATGAGAACGTCGGATTCGAACTCGAACTTGGAGAGTTAGGGAGTGGGGCTATTGAATAATTGCTTTGATTTCTGGCGCGAGTACGGAACGGAGTCGTTGGAGCGATCGTCTCGGATTCATCTAGCGGTGTGTGTGGTTGTTGGTTGTATGGTGGGCAATGCGGACCAGGGGTCTGATGCGGCTCAAATGGAGGCTTCGACGGTGCCGGGGAATGCGCCCTATCCTCTGGAATACTTCGCAATGCGGGCGGTCGTCAGCAACGTGAGCGTGTCGCCCGACGGCAAGCACCTCGCGCTGATGAAGATCCAGTCGAAGGACGGCAACCCGATCGTCGAAGTCTACGATGCCGCCGACCTCGACAAGGTGCCGTTCCGGATGGACGCGGATCCCATGGAGATCGAGTTCTTCTCCTGGGTGAATGACCGGGACATCCTGTTCCGGGCGCGCCAACAGGTGCGCAAGCAGATCGAGGGGTTCAACCAGGGCGTCTACGAATACAAATGGGGCATGCTCGATGTCGAGCGGAAGAAATTGCGCTCGTTCTCGGCCGAACGGGCGCAGATCGTCGGCGTGCTCCCCGACAAGCCAAACAAAGTGATTCTCGCCATTGCGGAAGGTGGCGAGGATGGTCCCCAGGCCAAGCTCAACAAGGCCTTCAGGCCCCTTGCCTACTGGGAGCTTGATCTCCGCAGGGGCACCAAGAAGCTGCTGATCCGCGGGAAAATCTCCTTGGGGCAGATTTCGTTCGACAGCGACGGCAATCCGTGGCTTGGCCGTGGTTTCGACGAAGGCAGCGACGAGTACGTCTGGTACCACCGCAAGCGCGGCGAGAAGGGCTGGCGCGACGTCCTGCGACACAGCGAGGACAGCTTCGAGGACTTTTGGGTGGCCGGGTATGACGTAGACGACCCCAACAAGCTGTTCGTCATCGCCAACCGGGGCAACAACACCTCGGGGTTGTGGACCTACGACGTGGACAGCGGCGAGTACGAGGCTGTCTATCGGCGTTCGGACGTCGACATTGCCGGTGTCGTAGGCCACTCGAACGGCTGGGAACATCCCGATCGGATTGTCGGGGTCGCGTACAACAAGGGCAGGTTCCACTACGAGTGGTTCGACGAGTTGGAGGGTGCCACGCGCGAGCAACTGCGGGGGATCGTTCCGAACGCCTACAACGTCCGGATCTCAAGCCGCTCCCGCGACGGCAACACGATGGTAGTCGCCAACACCGGGCCGCGGGACCCCGGATCCTACTACCTGCTCAAGGACGGGCATTTCGGCGCAATCGGCAGCCAACAGCCGTTGCTCGCGAGCGAAGGGCTGGCGGACGTGGAGTTCATCACCTACGAGGCCCGGGATGGCGTGAAGATTCCCGCTTGGGTCACCGTGCCAAACGGGGAACCTCCGTTCCCGCTTGTGGTCCTGCCCCACGGCGGACCCTTCGTGACGGAGACTGTCTCCTACGACAAGTGGGCGCAACTGCTCGCCAACAACGGCTACATGGTGTTGCAGCCACAGTACCGGGGTTCCTTCAACTACGGACTGGAATTCAACCAGGCGGCGTTCGCGGACACGAGCCAGGGCGGCCGTGCCATGCAGGACGACAAGGACGACGGTGCCCTGCACCTGATCGAGCAGGGGCTGGCCGAAAAGGACCGGGTCGCGATGTTCGGCTGGTCATATGGCGGCTACGCGGCCCTCGTGGCGGCGTCGCGCACCCCCCAGGTCTACCAGTGCGTCATCGCCGGAGCGGCCGTTTCCGATCCGACCATGCAGGTCAACTACATCCGCTGGCGCATGCGGGGAGCGCCGTCGGAACAGTGGATCGACTATTGGGACAAGGCGGTATCGCCGTTGGACGAGGTGGAGAAGGTGAACGTGCCCATGCTCATCGTCCACGGCGACGTGGATCAACGGGTGCCAATAGACCATGCGCACAAGTACCTGAAACTGCTGGACGAGCACGAAAAACCCTATGAGTACCTAGAGCTCGAAGGGGCGGACCACTTCTACAACACGTTGTTCTACCACCATCAGGAAACCTTCTTCGGGAAGATGATCGACTACCTCGCGAACGATTGCGGTCCCGGGGGCTTGAACAGCTGACACCAAGGCGCGCCCGGCCCCGCCGGGCGCTGCTTGGCGCGATCCCCCGCCGGATTCTCGGCTGCAAGCTGTCGTCGTCCTGGAGTTCTTGATCTGAGCACAGTTTCTTAGGGCTCGTCCCCGCCGTTCCGTACGCAATGGAGGATCGGCGCGGGCCTTCTCAGGGTGACGAACTCGTGCAGAAGTGTGCGAACTAGTTGTTTTAATTGACTTTATTGCCTTTTCCATGCTGCAATCGCGGTCGTTTGGCCTCCGGTTTCGACGAGGCCGGGCGTGAACGAAATCCGCTACATTCGAGGTTCGCAGGGTTGGGCATGGCTGAGGCAATCGGAGACGGAGACCGGCAGGGCCATGCGACAGGCCGTAGGCCGGAACAGACGGGCGCTGCTTTGGTTGATCCCCCGCACAGCGCGTCGAAGGCTCGGGACGAGGGTGCTGCCCACGGATTCCCGGGCTGTCGTCCCATCCGCATTCCCCGCAGCGAGATTGTCGACTACGAGGGTCGTTTCGAGTATTGGGACGCCGACACCGAGATCGCTTGGACGGCGCGCGAACCGACCAGCGTCTACCACGAGTTGCCGGGTCAACGCCTGGCGCGTCTGACCGAACGGATCGCGGCGGTGCGGGGTGCGCAGATCGAGTCGTACGGCAGCGGCGATCTGCTCGTTCGGGACGGCGCTGGCGAGAGGCACCGCATCATGCAGGCCGATCAGATTCTCTACCTGCATCCCGGCGAGGCCCGCGCCTTGGGCCACTCGATCGAGGTCGGCCACGACGACCTGCCGGATGTCGTACTCGAAGTCGATCTGACGACGGATGTTCGCCCGCGCAAGATGGGTCTTTACCGGGAGTGGGGTTTCCGAGAGCTTTGGGTGGAGGTGCCGGACAACTGGGCGCCGAGTCGACCGAACCGCAAACCGGGACTCACTATTCGAATCCTGGGCGCTGTCGGCTACCAAGAAGCGCCTGCGAGCCGGGCGTTTCCCACCTGGACCGCCGGCGAGATCCACGCCGCGCTCAACGAGAAAGTCCTTTCCGCGTCGACGGTCGCCGTGCTGCGGCGGGTGGGACGACTACTCGGCGAATGGGGCGGCACGGTTACCGACGACGATCCCTTCATGCGGGTCGAACGGGAGCAGAGCCGCCGCGAAGCACGGATCGAAGTGCTGCGCGAAACCCTAGCCGCCCGCGACATCACCACCTCGGAGAAGCTCGACGCCCATGCCGAGGTCGTTGCTAGGACTTCCGTACGCAACCTGATGCGTGCGGCGCTGGTCTGCTGCGACGAGGCCGACTTTCTGCGTCGCATCGAGCACACCTCGGCGTAGGGACGGGCTGCGTTGTCCGGGCTCGGCGCGCCTCCACGGGCGCGTTAGCATCGCCCCTACAAGGCGTCGTCGATCTCTACCTCCTTGCCGCCGTTCTCGGCGGACCGGTAGAGCCCGTCGAGCATCCGCTGGACGGCCAGGCCGTCCTCGCCGGGTGCGAGGGTGGGTTTGTCGTAGAGGCAGTGGTCGACGAAGTTGTTCATCTTGCGGGTGAACATGTAGTCGAAGGCGGCATTGGCGAGCCACCCGGGGGACTTGTCCACCATGTGGCCATGCTCGTCGGTGAAAATGCGTGGGGGATTCCAGCTTGCGCCACCTTCGTCGCCCATCAGTTCGAAGTTCCAGTCGTCCTTCTCGATGTGCGCGGCGAAGGCGGCTTCGATGTGGGCCACGGCGCCGTTGGCGAAGCGGATGCGTCCGACGGCAAGATCCTCGACCGTATAGGTCTTGTGGTCCCAGCCCTTCCAGGCGGACTCGACGCGATCCGATGGCTTGTTTCCGATGTACGTGAACATGTCGGCCGTGGCGCTGACGGGTTCGGGCGATCCCATCGCGTAGTGGGTCATTTCCAGGACATGCACGCCGATGTCGATGAGCGGCCCGCCACCTTGGAGGTCCCTGCGGCCGAACACGCCCCAGTTGGGTATGCCGCGGCGCCGCAGCGCTTTGATCCGTGCGTAGAGGATATTGCCGAACTCGCCATCGTCGTACGCCCGGCGAAGGAATTGCGTCCGCGGGTTGTAGCGGTACTGGAACGCGATGCATAGCTTTCGCCCCGTCTCCCGGGCGGCGGCGACCATTCGTTCCCCGGCCTCGGCGGAATGGGCCAGGGGTTTTTCGCAAAGAACGTGACAGCCTGCGTTCAGGGCATCGATCGTCGGGGCCTCGTGCAGCTTGTTCGGGGTGCAGATCGACACCGCGTCCAGTTCCTCCACTTCAAGCATCTCGTTCCAGTCTGCGTACATTCCTTCGATTCCGAACTGGTCCCGATGACGGCGCATGCTGGTTTCGGAAACGTCCGCCATGGCGACCATGTCCACATCGTCGCGCCGTGCCAGGTCGCGCATGTGCGCACCGGCAATGCCACCGGCACCAATGAAGGCGTAACGCAGTTTTTTCTGCGGCATCGTCTGTCTCTCTCCAGGGGGCAGGTCTAGCCTACTGTATGTCGGGTGACTTCGGTCCGCGGCAGCGTCAACGCATCGTTCGAAAGCAAGCGCGCAACTCCCGGACGAACACCTCCGGCTGCTCGAAGGCGGCGAAATGCCCGCCCTTGTCCAACTCGTTCCAGTAGACGATGTTGGCGTAGCGCCGTTCTGCCCAGCTTCGCGGCGTGGGAACGATCTCCTTCGGAAAGATGCTGCACCCCGTGGGCAGGTTGACCGCGTTGTCGTCACCTCCACTGAATGCCCGGTTGAAGCTCTCCCAGTAGAGCCGAGCCGATGACGCCCCGGTCGCCGTCAACCAATAGAACATGACGTTGTCGATCAGTTCCTCGCGACTGACGGCGTTCTCCGGATGGCCGTCGCAGTCGGTCCACTCGAGGAACTTCTCGATCACCCAGGTGGCCTGTCCCATGGGCGAGTCGACCAGTCCGTAGCCCAGCGTCTGCGGACGCGTGCTTTGCTGCTTGGAATAGCCCGCGCCCCACTCCTGGTAGTACCGCCCGCCGTCGAGCGCAGCTTGGTCCCGGGGTGTCGGATTCTCCCGAGCCTGGGGTGTCGGGCCGGCACTCGGCATGTTGACATGGATGCCCGCGCACCGCCCGCGGTTCTGCATGGCGATGGCGGTAGTGATGGCGGCGCCCCAATCGCCCCCTTGGGCGAAGTAGCGCTCGTATCCGAGCCGGCCCATCAATTCGTCCCAGGCGTCGGCGATCTTGCCGACGCCCCAGCCCGTTGTCGTGGGCCTGCCGGAGAAGCCGTAGCCCGGAAGTGACGGACATATGACGTGAAAGGCGTCCTCGGCCTTGCCGCCGTGGGCGGCTGGATCGGCGAGCGGATCGATCACCTTGTGGAATTCGACGACGGATCCGGGCCAGCCATGGGTGATCAGCAGGGGTTGCGCGTCCGCGTGGGGACTCGGTCGGTGGACGAAGTGAACGGCAAGGCCGTCGATCTCGGTGACGTATTGGGGGAAGCGGTTGTAGTAGACCTCCCGCGCTCGCCAGTCGTAGCCGTTCAGCCAGTAGTCGGCGAGTTCCTTGGCGTAGGCGAGCGGGACGCCCTGGTTCCAGTCGAGGGACTGACCGTCGCCCGAGGTTTCGGCGTCAGGCCAACGCGTGCGCGCGAGCCGTTCCCGGAGGTCGGCGAGATCCGGATCGGGAATGTCGATTTTGAATTCGGCTACTTGGGGCATGGTTGCTCCGTTGTGGACTCATATGGTTTCTGGCGGACCATTGACAGTGAACAGGCAGCACGCCACGCTGTTCTTGACGTAGCAGTGCACTCGAGACGATGGGACGCATCATCGCACAGACCAAGGTTACGAACCTCTTCGACGAGAGAAAGTCCATCCAGTGCGGCATGTTCGTCGATACGGGGGCGGGGGCTTTGATACTGCCCATGGCGTGGAAAGAGCGGCTCGGCCGATTCCAAAGGTCCGATGCGGTCGAACTGCAATTGGCCAACGGTGACGTGGTGAACGGCGAAGCCTGCTGGCCGGTTGAGATAGAGATCGAGGGCTTCCGACCGGTTTCCAACGAGGTCGTCTTTCTGGAGTCGGGCGGCGACAATGGCGAGGTCGTAGAGCCGTTGTTGGGATACGTGATCCTGGAGCAAGCACAGGCGGCCGTTGACATGGTCGGCCACCGTCTAGTACCGGTCCGCTACATCGACCTCAAGTGA
>JAPOYW010000389.1 GCA_026706425.1 Gammaproteobacteria bacterium | reverse complement strand
ACCGCTGAATTTTCATGGTATGGTGTTTCACCGTGATCCCCAGAACAGCCCATGAGCGTGCGATCAAGGAACGCCTTGGTTCCTTCCCGGTCGTTGCTATTCTCGGTCCACGTCAGACAGGCAAGACGACATTGGCGCGTCAGGTCGCGCGATCATACCCCGGTTCGGTGCATCGTCTGGACCTGGAAAACCCCGCCGATCTCAATCGACTGCTCGAAGATCCCGGGCTCGTATTGGACGAATTGCGTGGTCTGATCGTCATCGACGAAGTACAACGGCGACCGGACCTGTTTCCCATCCTCCGCGTTCTGGCCGATCGGCGTCCGTTGCCGGCCCGGTTCCTCGTACTCGGCAGCGCGTCGCCGGACCTGATTCGACAATCTTCGGAGTCGCTCGCCGGGCGCATCGCCTACCACGATCTGGGCGGATTGGGTCTGGACGAAATCGGGTATCACCGTTTGAGCCGTCGGTGGCTACGGGGTGGGTTTCCACCGGCTTGGCTAGCTCGGTCGAATGCCGCCGCGACGGTTTGGATCGAGAGCTTCATCCGCACGTTTCTGGAACGCGACCTGCCGGAACTCGGGATCCGCATTCCGGGACCTGCGATGCGTCGATTCTGGACGATGCTGGCGCACCGTCACGGCCAGGTCTGGAATGCATCGGAGTTTGCCCGGTCGTTCGGGGTTGCCGACACCACGGTGCGCCGTTACCTGGACATCCTTACCGGGGCGTTGGTGGTTCGCCAGTTGCAGCCCTGGCATGCCGACGTAGCCAAAAGGCAGGTGAAGGCACCGAAAATCTACCTGCGTGACACGGGTGTGCTCCACGCCCTGCTTGGTATCGGCGATTTGCGATCCCTAGATTCGCATCCGAAGGTCGGCCCGTCGTGGGAGGGGCTGATTTTGGAGACCATCATCAACCAGTTGGGTCTGCCGCATGAACATGCCCATTTCTGGGGTGCGCATGCGGGCGGCGAACTGGACCTGGTGTTCTCGCGCGGTACCAAGCGCCTAGGAGTCGAGATCAAGCGAACGTCGGCGCCAAAGGCCACTCGGTCCACGCACAAGGTCAGGGAGCTCCTCGACCTCGCTGAACTGATCGTGATCCATGCGGGCCGTGATTCGTTCCGGCTCGCACGCAACATCCGCGCGGTGTCGGCGAGCCGAATGGGCAGCGACCTCGGTTTGGGGCGGTGGCCCCGCCTGTAGCGATGTTTGCCGGGCTACTGTTCGAACCCACACGCCTGCCGGGCGAGGCCGAAGCACTAAGGGCCGAGGTTCGCGACTTCGTCGCCCGGGAACTCCCGCCGGACTATTGGCCGAACTCGGACTTCAACGAGGGCCACAGTCCGGAGTTCTCGCGTCGCGTTGGCGAGCTCGGCTGGATCGGCATGACTTGGCCGAAGCGTTTTGGTGGCGGTGAACGCACCTTCTTCGAACGCTACGTGGTGACCGAGGAGTTGCTGGCGGCCGGGGCGCCGGTGAGCGCGCACTGGATCGCCGACCGCCAGAGTGGCCCCCTGCTGCTGAACTACGGCACCGACGATCAGTGCCGTCGCTACCTGCCGCAGATTGCCCGGGGCGAGTGTTTCTTCTCGATCGGCATGAGCGAACCGAACTCCGGTTCCGACCTTGCCTCGGTTCGCACCCGGGCTGACAGAGTCTCGGGCGGGTGGATCGTGAACGGCACCAAGATCTGGACCACCGATGCCCACCGCAACCACTACATCATCACTCTCGTACGCACCGAACCACCGTCGGAAAACCGTCATGCGGGGCTGTCGCAACTGCTAATCGACCTCCGCGGCGAGGGGGTCACCGTTCGGCCGATCAAGAACCTCGCAGGCGGCGAGGACTTCAACGAGGTCGTGTTCGAGGACTGCTTCGTCGGCGATGACGACGTGGTCGGCGAACCCGGCAACGGCTGGACCCAGGTGACTAGCGAATTGGGCTACGAACGCAGCGGGCCCGAACGGTTCCTGTCGGCCTTTCGCGTACTCGTCGAATTCGTGCGCGCGGTGGGCGACGAACCGGCACCCGGCGAAGCGGCACTGATCGGCCGATTGGCCAGTCACCTGATGACGTTGCGACGAATGTCCATCTCCGTGGCCGGCATGTTGCAGAAGGGAAGTAGCCCAGTGGTCGAATCCGCATTGGTCAAGTCGCTTGGCAACGACTTCGAGAAACTGCTCGGCGAGCTGGTGCGCCTGCAGGCCCCGACGGGTCAGGTTGGTCTGGAGAAATGCCTGCGCCAGACGCTGCTGCATTCGCCGTCGTTCACGCTTCGTGGCGGAACGCGCGAGATCCTGCGCGGCGTGATCGCCCGGGGATTGGGGCTGCGTTGATGGACCGCCTGATTGCGTACACGGCCGAACGGATATTCTCGGACCATGTCGACCGAGGCGTTCTGGACGCCGCGGAGCGCGGCGAGTTCCCGCACGCCCTCTGGGATGTCGTTCGGGAGGCCGGCCTGCATCTCGTCGGGAGCCCCGGTTCGGGCACCGATGACGGCGATCTGTACGAGTTGCTGAAGCTCGCCGGGCGACACGCCGTGCCGCTGCCCCTGGCGGAAGTGCTGATCGCCAATTCGTTCCTGGACGAGGCCGGCCTGACAACCATCGCGGTCGACGGCGTTGCGCCTTGGGGACGTGAGGCCGATCGGGTGGTGACCGTCGAAGGCGAGATGAGCGTCGACTTCGACGCTGCCGAGGATGCCAATCTCGCCGGCGAGAGCCGGGACCGGGTCCAGCTCCGCGACGTGCGCCGAGTGGATGTGCCCGGGGAGTTGTACGAACGCATGGCGCTGTCCCGGGCGGCGCTCATGGCGGGCGCGCTCGACCGCGTCCTTGGCATGGCCATCGACTACGCCACCGAACGCGAGCAGTTCGGTCGCCCCATCGCCAAGTTCCAGGCCGTGCAGCACAACCTCGCGATCTTGGCTGGCGAGGTGGCGGCCGCGCGTTGCGCCTGCGATGGCGCGATCATGTCCCTGACATCGGCGGACTTTGCCGTGACCGTCGCTGCTGCGAAAGCGCGCGTCGGCGAAGCCGCGGGAGTCGCCGCCGAGATCGCTCACCAGGTACACGGTGCCATGGGCTTCACCCACGAGCACAGCCTGCACCATTTCTCCCGTCGCCTTTGGGCGTGGCGTGACGAGTACGGTCGCGAGACCCATTGGCAGGAACTGCTCGGCAGACGCGTGGCTAGCGGTGGGGCTGATTCATTGTGGGAGTTTCTCGTTGGGGTTGGATGACCTTCGTTCGTTGTTGGCGGGGCGGTCGATCCGCGTCGCCGCCAGCGAATGCCTGCTCGGGCGTTCCGTGCGCTGGAACGGCGAGCACAATGGCGATGCGTGGCCGCGACAACGGCTTGAGAAGGTCTTCACCCTGGTTGGTATCTGCCCCGAGGTGGGCATCGGGATGGGTGTGCCGCGCAATCCGATTCAGCTTGTCGGCGAGGCATCCGCGCCGCGCGTGGTCGCGGTCGATGACCCGAGCTTGGACTACACGGATCGCCTCAAGGGGTACGCGTCGGAAGTCGCGGTGGCGCTAGACGATGTTCATGGCTACATCTTCGCCGACCGCTCGCCAAGCTGCGGCTTGGCGGGCGTCAAGGTATTCGCGAAGGACGGCTCGTTCGAGCGCGGCGGCCGGGGCGTGTATGCCGCGGGGGTACTCGCCGCATATCCGGACCTGCCGGTCGTGGATGCGGAGACGCTCGACGACGAAAGTGTACTGCTCGACTTCGTGCTGTCGGTGTTGGCCAGATCCGGCGTTGTCGATAGGGCCGTAGGACTTCGGGACTTGGTTCGAGGAATGCTGTACCCGCGATAGGATCGGGGGCGGGACGGGACAAGCCCGTCCCCTACGGGTCGTCCTTGACGATCACGCCGCAGGCGGCTCGGGCGCCGCCGGCACAACCCGCTTCCTCGCCGCCCGGGCAGTAGGAATCCGGGTCGACGTGGATGATGAACGCACTGCCATCTGCGTCGAACAGGGACAGCGGGCCCTCGGAGAGCGTGATCCGGGTCGTCAGCGTTTGCAGTCTGCCGCTCCCCAATGGAGTTCCATCGTCGTCGGTCACGTCGCCCGACATGTCGGTGATGTCGATGTTCACGAGATCGCCAGCGTGGAACGGATGGTTGCCGTCGGGGCTCGTATTGCTATTGGGGCCGGGGTCGAAGTGCCCCTTGGCGGCGGAACACGGTTCGCACTGGCCGGTCTCGTGGATGTGAACCGCATGCTTGCCCTCGGTCAACCCGTTACGGATACCGATTTCCACCTCGACGACCTTTACGCCCTCCTCGGAGGGGCGCTCGGTCAGTCGAGCGCGGCCGATCGGCTGCTGCGAATCGCAGTGCTTGATCACCGCAGAGGCAGTGACATTCTGGCTTTCGCCCTTCTCGGTTGACTCGACAGCTTGAGCACCGGCAGCGTGACTGGCGTAGATCGCAACGGCTAGGGCGCATGTCGCAAGCCCGTGCAGGCGGGAGGATTCACTCTTGTGCATGAGCCCGTCCTTTGGGGGATGTCGTGCCTCGTACGCTAACACTGGATGCGGCCTGATGGAACGGGATGCGGCCTGATGGAACGCTGTGCTCCGCGTGTACCTCAAGTGGGATCCGGGGTTCGGTGTTTGAGAACGCGCGTGGATTGAAGATGTCCGCCTCTGCGGACCGAAGGTGGATTGTTTCCGTACCCAGACGCGAAGGGCTTGCGAGTACGGTGTTTTCCAAACCTCCTGGAACAACGGTACTCGGTACGGCAAGCAAAGGGGCTTGGCCGTGAATCAGCCAATCGGTGCCCAGCTTCTGCGTGGACTTCGGATACGGGAAGTCGCGCCAGTCGTCGGGCATTTCATGGAGTGTCCAGTGATCAATGGGGATGTCGTCGTCGACCTCGAACACACCGAGCCGGTAGTTTCTGGGCACTAGGCGCGGAGAAGGAAGGTAGTTGGCCATCTCGAGCATGGCCACGCTTGCCGCCTGTGCGAAGTAGAGCGCCGGAACGCCCGGTTCGTTCCACCGGCCCCCGCCTTGGTAGCTGGCGCCCAATCCTGTTAGGTCGTCGAGGTGTTCTAGGGTGCTGATGCGAAACAGTCGCATCAGGGGAATTCGCCGTATTCGATCCGACGAATTGCGTTTCGCACGATCCCGCGTCCCTCGAAGGTGTCGCAGAGGTCGAATGGGCGTTGGCCACCCAACCCGGGAAGCGCCGTGTCAAGCCACTCGCTTGCCCGTTCCAGATCGCCGAAAGTAGCAGCCGCCTGCGACACCAACCGAAGGGTGTCGAGCAGAGCCTCGGATTGTGCCTGTCCCAGGGTCTTGCGCCGGTAGTACCGGTTTAGGTTGCCTGCGGTCGTCCCGAGCAACTGAACGAATAGCTCCCGGTGGCCGAGGAGGCCAACCGCTTGCCGAACGACGTTGCCGGGCAGGCCAAGGCGTGCCGTGCGAATGAACGCCGATTGGTCGACCAAGGCGACTGGCGAGACGTCGATGCCCTCCATGCCGACGACCAGTGGGCCTCTTTCGGGATCTCGTGCTCGCTGCTCTGGCATCAGTTCGTGTCCGGACATAGGCGAGTGAGCAAAGTACCATCTTATTGATGCTTCTCCAACATCTAATTGACGTAACTATAACTATGGCGGACGATCAGGTCGCAATCGGAGTACACCTTATCTGCCCTCGGACTGTCCAGCGAACCATGACCACCTCAGCCATCTCTCGAGGGGGGCCGGATCTCGCACTGCTACGTGTATCACAGCCACCTTCGAGTCAACGACACTCCTGAACGCGCTCCTCACTTCCTCTTCCCCCTGACTTCCTCAAGACTCTCTCAAGATTTCATTGAATCATTTTGATACGAATGCGTGATACGTTCCCAGATATGCAGCCGCGCAAGTGTGTGAGGCGAGTGTGTCGGGGCCGTAGTTTTTTGGGGGTGCGGTCTGCCTAGTGGGCAAGTTGACCGGGCTAAGAATTCCGGCTTGAGGGAGGCGACCATGACGAAAAAGCGTAAGACGAACGGGTCGAGGGCACTTGGCTTCGGAGTCGCGTGGGTAGCGGCAATCGGTTGGCAATCCGCAGGCGATGCACTCGCGCAGACCTCTGTGCCCGGGCACGCTGAGGATGCCGAGCATCACAGCATGATCGGCAATGTCGAACTGAACGCGGAAGATCTTGCGACGCTAAAGCGGACGATGCCGGATGTCTACCACGACGTCGTGTCCGATGGTTGGCGATCTAGGGATGGCTTTGCGAAGTACCGGTTTGTAGTTCCAAGACTGCGGGAAGAGTGGGGCCATGCAGATCCGTTTGCTTCGCTTGACGTGGTCGACGACTTGGACTACGCCTCGGACGACGAATTGCGCGTGGTGTTCAGCACGGCCTTGGATGGGGCAAGCGACACGCTTCTGCTGCAGCACATCAGGTCCGAAAAAGTGGGCAACGCCGTCGAGGAAGC
>JAPOYW010000371.1 GCA_026706425.1 Gammaproteobacteria bacterium | reverse complement strand
TTCTGCTTCCCGATACCGGGGCCGCCGACGTGGATCTCGGCGCGGTCGCCGAGACGCTGGGGTTCACGCGTGCCGAGAGCCAGGTGGCGGTTCCGCTTGCCAGCGGCATGACCGTGCGCGAGGTCGCCGCAGCGACGGGCCGCGGCGAGAGCACCGTGCGCTCCCACGTCAAGCACATGTTCGCCAAGCAGGGCCTCACCCGTCAGCCGGACCTCGTGCGGCTGGTCCGGTCCCTCGCCGGCATGCACGGCATCGTCTCGCATGCCGGGGGTTGAAAAGCGCCGGATCGAGCCGGAACCACTACCATTGCGGTTGGCTTCCCAACCCACGCAGCTGGCATCAGGCACCGCATGTTCTTCGATCTGCGTGCCCTCCTGCACAACGGCATGATGGGTCGTGCCGCGGCGGACGGCATCTTCGCGCTGCTCAACGCGCCCCCGACAGTCGTGCCCGCTGCGGCGCCGGTGCACCTCGACGGACCGCTCACACCGGTCGTGGAGTTCGACGACGTCTTTTTCGCCTACCCCGGCGGGCGTCGCACCGCGCACCGCGGGCTCAGCTTCCGTGTCGATGCCGGCGAGCGGGTCGGCTTCGTGGGCGAGAGCGGAGCGGGCAAGACCACCATCGTGCGGCTGCTGTTGCGCTTCTACGATCCGGATAGCGGCACCGTTCGCCTCGGCGGGCACGATCTGCGCGATCTTCGAGCCGATGACGTCTACCCGAACGTCGCGGTGGTTAACCAGGATGCGTACCTGTTCCACGGCACCGTCGAAGAGAACCTTCGCCTGGGCAAGCCCGATGCCACCACGGAAGAGATGGAGGCGGCGGCGCGTGCCGCGAACGCGCACGAGTTCGTCATGCGGTTGCCGGATGCATACGGGACCGTCATCGGCGAGCGGGGCATCAAGCTCTCAGGAGGGCAACGCCAACGCATCGCCATTGCACGGGCGCTACTCCGCGATGCGCCGATCCTGATCCTGGACGAGGCGCTTTCCGCTGTCGATGCGGACAACGAGGCGGTCATCCAATCCGCCCTCGACTCCCTGATGCAGGGACGCACGACGCTGATCTTCGCGCACCGGCTGTCGAGCGTCGTTGGCGCGGATCGCATCCTCGTGCTGGACCACGGGGCTATTGTCGAGACCGGCGACCACGCGTCGCTGATGGCCAAGCGTGGCGCGTACTTCCGGCTCATGGGCACCCAGGCAGAGGAGGTTGCCCGGTCCGGTGCGATGCCGGGTCCGGGGGTCGATGGGCGTCTGGACGGGCGGGAGATGCTCCTCGAGGACGTGCAGGTCGACGATGCCCACGCGCAACTCGAACCGACCGATGCAATCCTGCGGGCCGACGGTTTGGGCTGGGCGGGTGCATTCCGCGAGCTGCTGCGTCACGTCGCGCCGTGGAAGGCGAAGTTCTCGGTGGTGCTGACGTTCGGGCTCGTCAGGGTAGCGGCCCTCATCGGCGTCGGCGTGGCCAGCGCGCTCGCCGTCGCGGCGGTGAAGCGAGGCGAACGGTTTGGCGACTACCTGGTCCTGCTGGCGATCCTTGCCCCGCTGGCGGGCATCCTGCACTGGCTCGAGTCGTGGTTCGCGCATGACATGGCGTTTCGGATGCTGGCCGAGATGCGCATTGCACTGTTCAACAAGCTGGACCGTCTCGCTCCGGCCTACCTAGTACGCCGGCGTACCGGCGACCTGGTGGGCATGGCGACCCACGATGTCGAGCTCGTGGAGTACTTCTTCGCGCATACCGTGGCGCCGTTCTGCGTCGCCGTGCTCGTCCCGGCGGCAGTCATCGGGACGCTGGCGTGGTTTGGCTGGCCGATGGCGCTCGCGCTGACGCCGTTTCTTGCCGTGGTGGCGATCAGTCCCTTCTTCGCCCGCCGGCGCATCGACCTTCTGGGGTCGCGTGCCCGTGAGGCGTTTGGCGACATGAACGCCCACGCGGTGGACACGGTCCAGGGGCTGCCCGAGATCCTCGCGTTCCAATACACCAAGGCTCGCGCCCGGGAGTTCGTCGCGCGCATCGAACGCCACACGGCACTCAGGCTGCCGTTCTACTCCGACCTCGCGAAGCAGACCGCGATCCTGGAGGCCGCCACCGGTCTCGGCGGGTTGGTGGTGATCGCAACTGGTACGCATCTCGTCGCAACGGCTGGGCTCGAACCCGCGATACTGCCCATGTTGACCCTACTCGCGATGGCAGCGTTTCTGCCGGTCTCCGAGATCGCCCATATCGGCCGTCAACTTGCCGACACGCTGGGTGCCACGCGCCGGCTCTACGCGGTCCACAACGAAGTCGAGGCGGTGCAGGACGGACCAGGTGTGGACGCGCCGCTGCGTCCGGAGGGCACCGAGATCGAGGTTCACGATGTCGACTTCTCGTACTTCGGCAACCAGCGACTGGCCCTGCAGGGGGCGGGCTTCACCGTGTCCGCGGGCAAGACGTTGGCCCTGGTAGGCCCTTCCGGCGCGGGCAAGACCACCCTGGCGCACCTGCTGATGCGGTTCTGGGACCCGGGTTCCGGGATGATCCGGTTCGACGGCCACGACCTGCGGGAGTACCGGCTCGACGACCTGAGAAACCGCGTCGCGCTGGTGACCCAGGACACCTACCTGTTCAACGAGACCATGCGTGCCAACATTCTCATCGCGAAACCGGACGCGACGCCGGCCGAACTCGACGTCGCGGTGCGCCGGGCCGCGCTGGAGCCGTTCGTGGAAGCGCTACCGGACGGTCTGGAGACGCGGGTCGGTGAACGGGGCGTGCGTCTGTCCGGCGGGCAGCGCCAGCGTGTCGCGATTGCACGGGCGTTCCTGAAGGGTGCCCAGGTGCTCATCCTGGACGAGGCCACGTCGCACCTCGACGCCGTCAACGAACAAGCCGTGCGCCATGCCCTCGATGAGTTGATGGACCACCGCACGACGATCGTAATCGCGCATCGTCTGTCCACGGTACGCAATGCCGACTGTATCGTCGTACTCGATGCCGGCCGCACCACAGAGGCTGGCAGCCATGACGAACTGATCGCGCGCGAGGGGCTCTACAGCCGCCTTGTCGGACGGCAGATGGCTGCTGGAGGCGGGCGGTGATCGCGTGCGCCCCCGTGCCCGTCGTTGCCGCCTTTGGGCTGTACGACATTTCGACCTGCATGGACGCCGCGTCCTAGGCAACGACCGCTCAACACGTAAAACGCCCTGCGGCCGCACCGTCAACAGGGAATCGAACCCTCGTCCGCCACACCATTCACCTACGCACGTATTGGTCTAGGATCTATCGCATAGACCGAAGCTGGAGACACAGCACATGCCCATCTTCGCGTACGCCACCTTGCAGGTCGGCGACAAGATCCCTCGCGTGCGCGATTGGTACGTGAACGTGGTCGGCCTGACGGTTGAGCAAGAAACCGCGGGACAGATTGCGGTTCTTCGAGGCGAAGGCGACTGCCGGCTTTGCCTGGAGAGCGGGCCGAGCGTGTCCGAGCCGGGCCGTATTGATCTCCTGTTCGAGGTGGCGAGTGTCGACGAGACCCATCGTCGTCTCACCGGCCAAGGTGTCACCTTTTGCGCACAGGCAGTACCTTGTTGTGTGATTGCTGGCATCCACGAAGGTCGCGGGTCGACCTGAGTCGTACTTCCGCAAACCCGACGAGCAATTGTGGCTGCCCGTTGGGACATCGTCCGCTCGCCCGATGGAGTCATTGAGCATTCCGAATTCGTTCGGGCTGCCCTTGCCGCAGGCAGGACCGACAACGGAGTGTTTGCCGCTAGGATCATGTGGGGAACTTTGGACCATATGTTCGACATGTTGGGATCTGTCTATCCGGCTCCCGCTGCTGGCGATCTCGAGCGGTTGAACCTGGCGTTCGGCCGCACCAGATTCGTCCACCTGTATCGCGACGATGTTCTGGCGCAGGCCGTGTCGTGGCATCGAGCTGAGCAAACCAACATTTGGCACCGGACCGATCAGGCGGCGTCGCAACAACCGCAACAAGAACCAAGCTTCGACTTCGATGAAATTCGCAAGTTGGCGCAAACGATAGAAGAACACCATTCCGCATGGCGGGCGTGGTTTGCTTCCGCTGGGATTCAGCCACACACAGTGCAGTACGAAGACCTTGACGCCGACCCAGTCGGTGTAGCCGATGAAATCCTAGACTTTCTCGGCCTCAAGCTGCCGCCCGGGCACTCGATCAAGGCACGCCACAGACGTCTTGCCGACGAACTCAACGCCCGATGGATCGACCGCTACCGAGCCGAGTTGACAGAACGACTGGTCTTATCCTCGGACTCTGGCAAGGACCAATCCTCATAAAGCGAACGTGCCCGGCTTCGACCTTCCCCAGGGCTCAAATGCAACGGTTGGTCTAGGCAAATTTCTTCTTGCGGGCGGGGTCGAACGTATACCCGGTTGTCAAAGGCTCGTCGGTGACCACCGACTCGCAGATCCGACGACCGTGTTCCGACAACAGATCGAACATTTCGCGGGGCATGGCCGGTAGCTGGCGTTCATGGAACCAAGGCGCCAGGAAGACGGCGTTTGGAATCGCCCGCATCTCGCGCGACAGATTCGGCGTACCGCCATGCCAGGCGCGGATGTCGCGGATCATCACGGATCCAGCCGGTGCCGGACAGACCGTCGAATACCGCATCCAGAGCGGCTCCTCGTCAAGTTCGGGAATCTTCTCCCGCGAGTTCTGCGTCCCGCGTATCTGTCTCGTCGGGCCGTTGATCTTGGTGAAGTCCTGGGCGAGGAAGTTGCAGCAGACCACTGGACACGGGAGATCGCGGATCGTAAGGATGCCGCGTGGGTCGCTGAACCCGCCGACGCGATCGCCGATGTCCACGTGCAGACGCTGGTACATCGCGCCGGGCAGGCAGAAGTCGCCGGCGGCCCGTCGTACGTGGTAGTCCGAGGAGCCGAAGATCGCGGTGAGGATGGGGTTGAGCGTCGGCAGGTCCACCAACATGACCCACTCCTCGCGGTGCAGGACGGAATTGGTGAGGCTCGCACCGCCCCAGGAATAGCGGTTGCGGTGACGGTTGCCGTTCCGGTTCGGATCCATCGCGACGACCTCGGCCGCTTCGCGTTCGCAACCTTGGCGCAGAAACTTGACTTGGTCCGCGGTCAGCACGTCACGGACAACGACGAAGCCGTCCCGGTAGAAGATGCGGACCGCCGCATCGACTTGGTCGGGTCGCAGGATTTCGAGTCCCGGCATGCCATTGTTGGCTTCCAGGTCCCGGCGCAGCGTTTCAACATCCACGGACGTCGCTCAGCGAAGCTTCGCGGCTTTTACTTCCTCGGCCCATTCCTTCATTCGGGTATTCCTGCGCTCGTCGATGACGGGATCGCCCTCGCGTCCGGTCGGAAGAACCTTGCCTTCGGGATAGTCGGCGCCCCACGCACTGCGACTCACCGAGACGCTCCAAGCCGCCAGTTCGCGGTGCATGCGCTCGGCGATTTCCGGATACAGCTCGATCAGGTTCTGCTCTTCTTTCGGATCGCCGATGATGTTGTAGAGCTCGAAGGATTCCTGAATGGACTCTCCGCCTGATTTGTGGGTGACGTTCTGCACGAGCTTCCAGTCGTTGTCGAGCCACATCCTCCCGTCGCTTGCCCGGAATCCCAGCGGTTGCTCGCGCCGCGCCGGCTCTGCCTTGAAGACACCTGCGAGCGAGATGCCATCGTGCACCTTGTTGATGGAGTCCGGACTGAGACCCGCCACGTCGATGAGCGTCGGAAACATGTCCACGGTTCCCGCGGGGAAGTTCGATACCCGTGGCTCGATGCCGGCAGGCCATTCGACGACGGTCGGTACGCGCAGTCCGCCTTCGTAGAAGTCCTTCTTGAATCCGCGAAGATGACCAGTGCTGTCGGGGCGGCCTCCCCTATAGCAGCCGAACGCCCTGGCTTCCTCGCTGGTCAGGTCGGGATCCAACTCGGCACCACAGTCCGACGGATAATCGATGTTGGGCGTGCCCCCGTTGTCGCTGGTAAACCAGACGAGCGTATTCTCGGCTATGCCAAGATCCTTGAGTCCCTGCCTCAGGTGACCGATGGACCGGTCGATAGCCACGATTTCGCCATGCATATGCGCCGAGATTCGATCGATCACCCCCAGGAAAGGCTCGATGTCCTCCTCGGAGGCTTCCCAGGGACCGTGGGGCGCCGAGTACCAGATGACGACGAACACCGGTTTTTTCTCGGCGACCTGCGTTGTGATGTACTTCAACGCCTCGTCGACGATGACTTCCGAACCATCCCCTTGAAACCGCTCAACCGTGCCGTTGCGGCTCAGTTCGAATCCGCCGCCTTCGAGGCTGAATAGATCGAACCCGCTGGTCGTGCTCAGCCAGTAGTCAAACCCCAACTCACCCGGACCATGAGGGTCCTCGGCGGGAAGCGGATGGCCTTTCACTGCCGCCTGGTTCAGGTGCCACTTGCCGAAATGGGCCGTTGAATAGCCGGCTTCC
>JAPOYW010000546.1:235-6492 GCA_026706425.1 Gammaproteobacteria bacterium | reverse complement strand
CAGTCGTTGTCGCCGTCTGTGGCAGGGTTCTCGAAATCCAGGACGCCCATCTCCTCGAACTTCGGTCGGATCTTGTCGGTCAACAGTCCGATTCGCTTGAGGTTGGGGATGATTCGGGCGTAGAGCATGTTCAGGAAGTCGGCATTCAAACCGCGATCCACGAGGGCCTGCCGGCTGCCTTCCACATCCCAACCGAAATAGCGGAACACGTCGTTCCGGATCAGGCGGTCGCGACTGACGATGCATGCCTGGTATGCGAACTCGGCACGGTCTTCGCGTTCCGAGTCCGACAACGTTGCAACGAACTCCTCCAGGTAGTTGACGCCGAAGGTGACATGGCGCGCCTCGTCCCGAATCACGAGGTAGAGGAGTTCCTTCAACACCGGATCGAAGGTCTCGTTGCGCGCGGTGTGGAACGCGGCCAGCGCGAGGCCTTCGAGGATGATCTGCATGCCGATGAACTTGAGATCCCAGCGTTCGTCGGTGAGTATCTTGTCGAGCAGGTCCTTGAGCCCCTGGGTTACCGGATAGGAGAACCCGATCTTGGTCTGGAGGTAGCGGTTGAAGACCTCCACATGGCGGGCCTCGTCGAATGTCTGCGACGCCGCATACAGCTTGGCGTTGAAGCTTGGCGCACAGGAGGCCAGTTGCGAAGCCACCAGCAGCGCCCCCTGTTCGCCGTGCAGGAACTGGGACAGCGACCAGGCGTGCTCGTGCTGGAGGTATTGGACTTTCCGTTCCAGCGGCATCGCGTCGAATGGCGCGTAGCCGTTCCAGGGATTCCCGTCGACGATCTCTTCCTGCTTTTCGACGGACATCGGCGGGAACTCGTGATGATCCGGCGTCTGGGCCCACTTGATGTCGGTGGTTGCGTTCCAGTTGAGCTCCTTGCCGAGTTCGTAGAGCTTCCTGATGCGGTTCTCCGCGATCCGGTAGTCCCAGTTGTAGGAACCGTCGAGGGGCGTCCGGAAAATCTCGGCGACGTGCGTGGCGTCCTCGGGGCTCAGATCGACCTCCGGGTCGAAGGATCGAAGCCGCCGGGGCGCACGGTCTACGTAGTTGATCTTCATGGGTACAACCCCAGTAACTGCCGCGACGCGGATTTTACCGCGTTCGACGCCGTGAAGCCCCGTTTATCGGTATTCTCGATCTCAGTTCTCGCTTGTACCTGCGATGCCGCGTCCTTTGAACGAGCTGATTGTCAGAGAGGTCTTGACGACACTGATGCCGGCGTGGAGGCCGTGCGAGGTGCAGCGGATCGAGTATCTGCCGGGGGGCTACACGAACCGGAACTTCCGGGTCGAAGTGCGCAGTCACGCCTACGTGTTGCGCGTCGTCGAGAGGGCCGAGTCCCCGAGTTCGGAACGCGACTACCTGGCGCTCGACATCGCCCCGGATGTCGTCGCCCACGATGCACGTCGCGGACATCTTCTGACCCGGTGGATCCCCGGGCAAGTCCTCGCGGATTCGCCGCCGAGTCCGGGCGAAGCGGGCGAGTATCTCGCCGACCTCCATGCGCGAATTCCGCTCGGACTCAATCGATACGACTTCAACCGCGAAGTGACCGCGATGTTCGGGCGGGCCCGCAACGTAGATCCGCGTGTGAAGGCCTGCTTCGAGGAAATCGCCTGGCGACCGGCGATATGGCGTGGCTGCCACAACGACCTGAATCCCTGGAACATCATTCGGGTGGAGGGCGGGAAGGAGGCCGGGCGCTTTCGCACCCTCGACTGGGAGTCCGCCGGCGACAACGATCCGCTATTCGATCTGGTGGGCCTTTGCGTCGGCCTGGACTGGGGTCTGGAGGACGCCCTCGCCTGCCACGACGCATACCGCCGGGGCGGTCCGGGCATCGGTGCGACCGAGACGCGTCTTAGCGACACGTTCCGTGCCTTCCTCATCCGCGAGTACGCCTGGGCCGTAGCGCAGCTTGCGGCCGGCAACGACCGCGACGAGATCCGCGCCCAGGTCGCGGCCTCGCGGGCCGCGCTCGCCAACTGGTATTGAGCGGACTCCGTGACGACCCTGCAAGGCCCGGATTCGGGCGTCGTCCTGGTCTCGGCTGATAGCGGTACAATCGCGCGATGGCCAAGTTGATCGCGATCGTCGAGGACGACCCGGACCAGCGCGCCAACTACGCGGACGCCATCGTCTCGAAGGGTCACGAGGTAGCCGCCTACGGCAGCCGCCAGGACGCGCTGGACGGGTTCGATGCGCGCATGCCCGACCTGGCCGTGCTCGACATCATCCTGGGCGAGGAGGTCGATGCCGGATTCGAGCTGTGCCGGGAACTTCTGGCACGCAATCCGAATCTGCCCGTGATCTTCCTCACCGAACGGATCAACGAGATCGACAAGATCTCGGGCTTGAGGCTTGGCGCGTGGGACTACCTGCCGAAACCCATCTCCCTCGACTACCTCGCCGAGCGAATCTCGTCCCTGTTGCGCATCAACGAGGTGCGCACAAACGTCAGTGCCGCTAGCGCTGCTGCGAAGCGGGTGGGCGATCTCAGCCTGGACCAGGATGCGCTTCTTGTGTCCTGGAAGACCCAGCGGATCGATCTGTCCGCCACGGAGTTCCGGATGCTCGCGAAGCTGGTCCGCGCCCCCGGCCATGCGGTCAGCTACGAGACCTTGATGAACGTCACCATGCAGTCGCTGGTTACGAACAACACCATCAATACCCACATGCGCAACATCCGCAAGAAGTTCGAGAAGATCGACTCGGACTTCGCCTGCATCCGCAGCGAATACGGGTTCGGCTACCGCTGGGTGGCCTAGACGCGCCGGTCCTTTTCACATGGACGCCCAAGACCCGACCCCGCCCGTTGTTCGCGAGGTCGACGAGGGCGGGACCATGCCGGTCGCTGGCGCCCCGCGCGCAGACGACTCGCAACCAGGGCGTCGCAGCCGGCGTCATTCGCGTCGGCAACGTAGCCGGCGAATCTGGGGTTTGCGCCTCGCGACGAAGCTCATGCTGGTGGGCTTGCCCCTGGCACTGATCCTGGTTCCGTGGGTGTCGTTCGCGCTGCTCGACTGGATGGAGGACTCCATCGTGCAGCTGCAATCCAACAATCAGAAAGGCATCGCCGAGAACATCGCGAGCTTGTTCCACGGCGAGGCCGAACTCTTCGACGACCTCCCGACCGATCCCAGCGAAGCCGGTCTGGTGGCCCGAAGCATCGCCAAACCGGTTCGGCTCAACGCGCAGGCGTCGGAGTGGGGCGACGAAGCCCTCGTTCAACGCCGTTTCGGGCCGGAAGGCGACGGCTCCTTCACCCTCAGCCTGGGTACTCGGCTCGGGGTGCTCTACGCCTACATGGAGATCACCGACGATGTCCGGGTCTACCGCGACCAGAACGTGCTCCGCCTCGACAACGCCGATCAGGTCCGCATCAGCTTCCTGAAGACCGACGGCGATCAAGGGCGGATCACGGTGACCCTATCGGAATCCGGCGACACGACCGCCTACACCATGGACTCCGATTGGGCGTTTGCGGATCCCGGCCGCCCGGCCAACGACGTACGGGGGTTCGTACGGGAAACGGCCACGGGCTATGCCCTGGAAATGCGCCTGCGCCTGGGGCTGTTGGGTTCCCGGCAGTTCTTCACGGTTTCGTTCGTCGACGTGGACGAGGTGACGCGCGGCATCCGTGCCGTCACGACCACGGCACCGTCCGCAGACCAGAGTTCCAACCTGCTTGTGGTCCGCTCCCCCGAACTGTTGCGGAGACTGGACGGCCGCGGCTACCAGGGCATGCTGATTCGAATCGTCGATGCGCAAGAGCAGAAGCGTGCCGAACGCGGTGCGTTGAGGGTCGGCGACGGTTCAACACCCTCCTCCACCGGACTCTCCCGAGTCCTCGTCTGGCTGGATTTCGTTCGAGACAAGGCCGCCGCAGTCCGCGACTGGGTGTGGCAGGGGTTGACCGGCGAGCAGTGGTCGGTTCCGCAACTTGATCTGGAAGCCTTGGGTATAGAAGAAGAGGTCGTAGCCGCCGCCTTGGCCGGAGAATCGACTGCGCATCGTCGTCGTGTGGGCGACATCGAAACGATCCTGGCGGGCCATCCGATTTGGCGGGACACCGATCAGGCCGACGGGCCGCCCGATGTGATCGGGATGGTCTGGGTCGAGCAGAACATCGACGACATCTTATTTTTCCAGCGCCAGGCGTTGAACGAGATCGCCGTCATCTCCGTGTTGAGCTTCGTGGTGGTGTTCTTGAGCCTCGTGTTGTTCGCCGGACGCCTGACATGGCGTATCCGCAATCTGCGCCGGGAAGTGGCGGCGGCGATCGACGAATACGGTCGCCTACAAGCCACGGCCCTCACCGGTGGCATGACAGCCGGTGATGAAATCGGCGATCTGGCGCGCGGCGTCTCGAACATGCTGGCGCGGCTCGACCAGCACAACACGTTCCTGCAGAGAATGCCGCGCACGCTCCGCCACGAGATCAACAATCCGCTGAACACGGTCATGACGTCCCTCGACCAACTGGCACGCGAGGTTCGGGACGTGGCCGAGAGCAAGTATCTCGAGAGCGCCCGGCGCGGCATCCTGCGAATCGGCGCGATCGTGCAGAACCTCGCCGACGCGGCGAACCTGGAGGAGTCGCTGCAATCCGAGGATCTGGATGTCGTCGACATCCGGGCGCTGATGGACAGCTACGTGTCCAACTGCCGGACGGTCCACAAGAGTCACTCGTTCGTATTCCGTGGGCCGCCGGGGCCGATTCCGGCCAATGTCGCGGACTACCGGATCGAGCAGATGCTCGACAAGCTGATCGACAACGCCATCGACTTCCACCGCGCCAACAGTCCCATTCGGATCCAGCTCGATGCGCATCGCGACAGCATGCAGATCACGGTGGCCAACCGCGGTCCCATGCTGCCGCCGGATGTCGCCGGGTCGTTGTTCGAGTCCATGGTGTCGCGCCGCGCATCGGCGGGCGAACTGCACTTCGGCCTGGGGCTCTATGTGGTCCGGGTCATCGCCGAGCAGCACGGCGGTTCGGTTCGGGCGATGAACCTGACCGACGGGTCCGGGGTGGCCGCGATGGTGAGATTGCCTCTGGCAGAGGCGTCGGCACAGGCGCCGCGGCCCGTGGAGCAGGCGGCGGCGGGTCGCTAACGCCTTAGCCGGTAGCTGCCGCCGACGGCGAGCTCGCCGTCGCACACCACGTCGCCTCGATCCACAAGCAGCGCCATGGTGGCGAATACGCTGCGCGCGGCCGCGGCGTGCAGATGACCGGGTACGTTCGCGTACATCCTTGGAACCATCTCGGCGATACGCCGCAGGCCGGCTGCAAGGCAGTGCAGGATTTCCCGTTCACGCTCCCTGCGATGCTCGATGAACGCACGAACGTGCGGCTTGGGATCCGTGATCGCCGGCCCGTGGGTTGGCCAATAGACGGCGTCCTCCCGCGCTAGGAGCAGTTCGAGGCTGGCCATGTAGTCCGCCATGTCGCCGTCCGGCGGCGAAATGACACTCGTCGACCAGCCCATGACGTGGTCACCCGAGAACAGCGAGCGCTCTCTGCCGAACGCGTAGCAGATGTGGTTCGACGTATGTCCGGGTGTGTGGACGCACTCCACCGACCACGCCTGCCCTTCGATGAGTTCGCCGTGACGCACGACGACGTCGGGCACGAAGTCCATGTCGCCGCCCTCTTCCACCACAACTCCGGCCTCGACCTTGCCGGCGCCGTGACTGCCGAACCCGTACGTCTTGGCATCGGTGTGCTCCGCCAGGAGACGGCAGCCCGGCGAGTGGTCCATGTGCGTATGGGTCACCAGCATGTGGGTGATGGTCTCGCCCGCAGTGGCTTGGAGAATCGCCCGGATGTGCCCATCGTCAGCGGGGCCGGGATCGACGACGGCGACCTCGCCGCGACCGATGATGTAGGTGCCGGTGCCGTAGAGCGTGAATGGACTCGGATTGTTGGCTACGACGCGCCGAATGTCGGGCGCGACATCGGAGACTTCGCCGTATTCGAATCGAAGCTGGCGCCTAAACGGAATGGAGACCACGGTACGCTCTTGAGGTGCGAGGGGGCGACTCTATCAGAACGGGTTCTGGCGTCGTGACCCGCCATCGCCGAGCGCATCTTCGGGCTTTTCCTCCCGGTCGCGCGCAAGGTCCGGTTGCCATTGCTCGCGCCGCAGGCGCCAGCGCGTGATGCCAGGCGTCACGGCGAGCGCGAGGTCGAGATATTCCATGCCCTCCTCGACCATACCCGCGTCGTACGCTTCCAACGC
>JAPOYW010000546.1:0-225 GCA_026706425.1 Gammaproteobacteria bacterium | reverse complement strand
ATGGATCTCAGCCGTATGCCGTCGGCGTTGCCGGCATCCAGGGCCAGGGCGTCCCGGAGCCGCGCCACCGCGTTGTCCGCCGTATCCGGTCCCGTCACGTAGCCGTCCTGCATGAACGCCTCGGCTTCGTCGATCAGCCGGGCGACATCGGCAATGCGCTCCATCTCCGCGTCTTCCAGCCTGCGCATCTGTTCCACCGCGCTGTCGGCGATGCCGGCCTTTCTC
>JAPOYW010000092.1 GCA_026706425.1 Gammaproteobacteria bacterium | reverse complement strand
AATCCATGGACGCCATCGAGGAGATGATCACCAACCCCACCGTCGCCATGGGCCTTGGCGACTCGGGTGCCCACGTCGGCCAGATCATGGACGCCAGTTCGCCCACCTGGCTGCTGTCCTACTGGGTCAAGACCCGAGGCGTGATGACCCTGGAGGAGGCGATCCGCGGCTGGGCCAGCGACACCGCCGGCATCTTCGGCATCGAGGACCGGGGCGTACTGCGCGAGGGCGCCTACGCCGACATCAACGTCATCGACTTCGACAACCTGGCGATGGAACTGCCGGAGTACAAGCACGACTTCCCCGCCGGCGCCGGTCGGTTCGTGCAGCGCGGACGCGGCTACGAGCAGGTGATCGTCAACGGCGAAGTGTTCATGGAGCACGGCGAACACACGGGGGCGTTGGCAGGCCGAACGTTGCGCAGCTAACGAACCACGCCTCAGAGCAGTCGGTCCGACGTGTCCGCGCCCCTACGTGGGTCGTAGGGGCCGCCCTTGTGGGGGCCCGCATTGGATCCACGCACACGGTGTGGTCCGGCTGAGAACCGTCTCTTTCGGACCTCCCGCCATTGACACCCCAAGGGGCCACGCTAAGATACGCGTCCCCTTGATACGGGGTGTTTAGCTCAGTTGGGAGAGCGACGGCCTTACAAGCCGTAGGTCGCAGGTTCGAGCCCTGCAACACCCACCACGGAGCGGTAGTTCAGCTGGTTAGAATACCGGCCTGTCACGCCGGGGGTCGCGGGTTCGAGTCCCGTCCGCTCCGCCATACATCTATTGTAATCTATTGAAAATAAAAGAAAAAAACTATCCGACCTGTAAACTGGGTCGAGGCGGCTCGCTCCATGGAGGATCTCCGTTCAGAGCGCCAACCCAACATTAGGCTGGTTGGAGGAGAAACAGCTGAAGAGGCCACACGCTACTGCCATTGGACTGAGCGTCGGGAACGAGTTGGCTGGAGCTGCAGCGTTGAAGGCAGCTGGGGCTCCCTAAGCTCTCGGCTCGGGTCGGTGTGAGGCTGTTGACGAACAACGCATTGACGACCAACGTAGAGGGTAAGGGAGCAGTCAAGAAGAAACCACGACTGTGCCTCGTTTCGGCCCCCTCGACCTGTAGACGAACTCAACCAACTGACCAATAGCACGTCTCGAACTCGAGACGGCGAAGCACCAATGAAGATCGACATACATACGCACACCAGAAAATGTAAGTCAGGTGACGCACCGACTAGGGAGATTTGTCCGGAAGACTTCTGCGAGACCATATTGTCCACAGAGGTTGGGATCGTTGCGATCACCAATCACAACGTGTTCGACCTAGAGCAATTCAACGAGATCCAAGACGGCTTGGGTGGCGATGCGCAAGCCTGGCCGGGTGTTGAGCTAGACATCCTTGATGGCCAGTCGAGAGGACACCTTTTGGTCATAGTCTCCCCGAGCTCAGCAAGCGAGTTTTCCGGGGCGGTTGAAGGACTAACGAAGTGTTGTAGCCCGGACCACTTCACGGCGTCGCTCGACGAAGTTCTGATGGCGTTCGACGCTCTGGATCCGCTATACGTCGCCCACTACAAGCAAAAGAAACCCAATCTCTCTGATGACTTTCTGCACGAGCTGGAGAGCAAAACCAGAAGCCCGGATTGCGTGATCAAGGAGGTGACTAACTCGATCTCTGCAGGAATCCACATCGCACATGGACACCCTTCAATCTACGGCTCTGACGTGCGCGACTGGGCCAGATACGAGGAGCTGTCTCACGACCTTCCTGATCTCAGGCTCCCGGTAGATAGCTTTGAACACTTCTGTCTGCTGCTGAAGAAGGATCCGACGACGATTAACACGGTCTTGGATCGAAAGACAAGCGAAGAGCTGAGTTTGCAACCGTTCGATGATGGCTCCGTTTTAGAGCTCAAAGCGTTCAACGACATCAACGTAGTTTTTGGCGACAAGGGCACCGGCAAGTCGTGCATTCTGCGGGCCATTGCCAAGCATTACTCCGAAGGTGGGGTCGACGCGAGTGTCTACGAATCCGCGAGTGACCGACTGGATGAGATTTTCGACACTAAAGGCCGAGACCTCGCGATCAACCTAAACTCGCATAATATCAACTACTGCTCGGATGAGATTGAAGCGTTGCGAGGCGCGAGTGAGGTCGACGTTACGGGTCTCCAGAGATACGTGGCTTACTTCGCGTCGGAAACTACGAACAAGAAAGCGAAGACCATGCTCTTAAAGGAAATCGAGCCAGAAGGGGATAGCGGCGCGAGGCGGGAGTTTCAGGAGTTTAGGAAAGCGGCGGAAACCACTGGACAGTTCTTGGAGTTCTTGGCCGAAAACCCGACGATGAAGGAGGAACTCGATGAGACGGAGTTCGAAACCGTGGTCGGCATTCTTTCGGTGCTGTTGGTGCGTCTGCGGACGAGGGAGTGGGGTGGCTTCTCGGATTGGCAAGAGATTCGGCTGCTTAACGAGGCAATTGCGATCTTTCGCAACGAGATCGAGCGGAAAACGGGGACACCAGCGAAACCTACGACAACGGGTTTTCGCGAGTATGCGATGAACCGCATCATGGTGGAGGTCAATGCGGGGCGATCGTCAAGAGCGTAGACACCGAGATTCCAGTGCAGACGGAGTTCATTGGTAGCCTGGGGCCAAACAAGGGCGATTTGCAGTTACGGACTGAATTGAAGTTCCAAGACGGTTCCATTGGTGCGGACGGGTCTCTGCTAGTCCTCGCCAAGGGAGTCAGGAAAGGCTCGCAGAGCGGGTTCATCAGCACGGTCCGAAAGATCTTGAGTAGGGTCTATGCGGACGATCTGTTCCAGTACGTTGCCGAGCTGAACGGAATTGAAGGAGTGGAAGACATCAATACGGTGAACGAACTGCTTCTGCTCAGACGGTACTTCGCGCTAGGGGATACCTTATTCGCCGTCGAGCGGGGAGGCGTCGATGGTCATGTTGCATAAGGAGCTAACGGCGGAGAAAGACGTGTACATACTGGATGAGCCGGAGAGGAGTTTGGGCAACGAGTACATTAACAACGTAATCGTGCCGCTCATCAAGCAACGGGCGCGGGCGGGAAAGAAACTGTTCATCTCGACGCACGACGCGAACATCGCCGTCCGGACTCTTCCATACAGCTCGGTGTACCGGTGGCACCGCCAGGATGGATACAGGACCTATGTTGGCAATCCTTTCACTAACAATCTGGTGAGTCTTGACGACGTGGACGATCAGCTTGATTGGAAATCGGTCAGCATGAGGATCCTGGAGGGCGGCAAGGAAGCATTTGGCGAGCGAGGTACGCTATATGGAAACGATTGACGCCAGGGTGGAGAGTCACGACAACAAGCACTTCATCGTTGTTCGGGATGGGGACATGAAGATCGTGATTCCGATGTCGGAGAACAAACCGAACGAGGTTAAGAGCGCTTTCAACAAGGTCATCTTGCGGATTAAATCTGGACAGTTTCAGATCGAACTGGAGGAGGTTGGAGACGACCTGTTCTCCCAGGTTGCCAACGAATACATAAAAACAATTGAATCGGGAGATTCGGGAGATCCACGGGCAAATGAAGGAATACGGCTTCGTTTGCGAGTGAGTCGACTAAGGCAGCTGATGGCGAAAGAGGTAGGAGAAGGGTGTCTTCTCAACCTGCTGTTCATAAGACCCCAGCGCCGCCAGACCGAGCCGGCACCCAGTTGCGCGCTGCCCCCGATCGAAGCCAAGCGTCTGGAGGCGAGGGCAGGCGCTGGACCGGATCGCGCTGCTGGCCCTGGTGGAAGGTGCCGACTCTGGCCCGGACGCGGCTTTGCCCCTATGACTACCGGCGCCGCGGCCACTGCGAGAGCGTCGTCGTTGCTAGTGCCCGGGGCCAAGTGACGTTAACGCCCGAACTCATCGAGCTGGACGAGCGCTGCAACACCCACCACGGAGCGGTAGTTCAGCTGGTTAGAATACCTGCCTGTCACGCCGGGGGTCGCGGGTTCGAGTCCCATCCGCTCCGCCAAACCTTCATCTAGCGTTTCGTTTTTGGTTGCTTGTTTTGTAGGCCATTGCGGTGGCACCCGGGGCACGTGGTCCTCAGGTCGCGCCTACGAGTTCCGAGAAGTCGGTCTCCGATAGGATCTGGATGTCCGCACCCTTCCCGATCAGAGATTCCGCCTTCCGATGCTTGCTGCTCTTGTCGTACCCGTTCAGCCTGCTCTTGTCCTGAGTGCCGACCACGAGCAACGTAGTCTTTTGGGTGACATTAGCAGCCACGTTGCAACCGGCTGCTGCTGCCATGTCAGCCGCTTCCCGTCGTGCTACACCCAGCGCACCAGTGAACACTAGGGTCTCGCCGAACAGTGCTCCTTCGACGTTGCCATCTCGTCGCAGAACCGCTCCGGAGGGCGAAGGGAATATCGGCCGTGTAACCCGGCGAAGCCAGTACTCTATGTCTGTCTCCGCTACAACGCACGCCCGAAGCACCAGTTCCGCGGCTGCCCTGGCGTCTTCCAGCGCGTCGTGGTGCGTGAACGAGATACCAAGATCCTTCGCGACGTTCTTGAGGCCGTAGCCCCTTCGCCCGTACCTTTCCGGCCACGCCCGGCGCGCGATCCTGGCGCTGTCGAGCCACGTCACCTGGAGTTGCTCAAGGTCGTATCGCGACATGGCCCGTTCGAATGCCACGCGGTCGAACGAGGTATGGCTGACCAAAACCGAACCGCGTAGCCGCCGTCGCAACTCGCCACGAACATCCGGGAGCGTAGGGCTGTTCCGCACGTCCTTCTCGTCTATTCCGTGGATCGACACGTTCCAAGGGTCGAACCAGTCCTCCGGGTCGACCAACGATTGCCAGCGATCTACGACCACGCCATCCCGAACGTGAACAATGCCGATCTGGCAGATGCTCGCCCGATCGGCGTTGGCAGTCTCCACGTCAATCGCGTTGAACGTCACCATGTCATGCCGCATCTTCGACGACGAGGACTTCGCGATCCACGTAGCTCTTGAACGAATTGACATCGGTGAAGTAGCGGTACCCGGCCCGATTGGCGGCCGCCTCCGTCTCCTCCGGCTCGTTCAGCAACAGCGCCACCGGCACGCTTAGTCCTTCCTGTATGCCGTCCGGCCATGCCAGATCCAGGACGACATACTCTTCGCCCGTGTCGGGGTCCGCCAGTTCGAACAAGAACTCGCCCTCCGGCAGACCTTGGCTTACGACCCACTGGTTCACCTCGATGAGCAAGTCTTCCTCGTCCTCGCCGCCAATGCCGCCCGGCACAGATGCCCGTTCTCGTTCGACCACGCGAATCTCTACCCCATCTTCGGGCACGTCCCCGCGCCGTAGCGACTCGAGGAAGTCGTTGCCGGCGGCCGCGAGTAGCCCGCGCCGGGCGGCGAGGAAGTCCTCGTACCGATCCACTCGCCATAGTTTGGGGTCGAGCGGAATCCAATGGGACGAGAGGAATGCCGGATCCTTCTCTGCGTACGCGGCGAGATACGTCGCCGGGTCCTTGGCGGACACCTTGAGATTCGTCTCCTTGGTCAGGAAGGTGAAGTTGGCTATGGCGTTGACCTGCGACCGCTCGTAGCCGGCCTCGTACAGCCGGGCTTTTGGAAAGATGTGGTGCAGTTCGAGGCTGCTGAGATTGCCAAGTAGGTGTCCCTTGAGCTCAACGCCCGTCTCCCAATCCAGTGCTCCCCACGCCCGCGTCAGCATGTAGAGCAGCGGGTAGAAGCGCGCGCCCCGGCTCCACCCCAGGAAGTCCGCCGCGTGAAGACGCAGATCACCGCGGTCCCGGCGCAGGCCCTCTATCAGCCGGTCGAGCCCGCCCTCGATGTCCTCGATGACGCCAAGATCTTGGTTCAGAACCGACTCCGTGGATCCCGCGTAGCGCCCCCAGAGAAAACTGTTCACGTACCAGTAGAGCAGCTTGTCGCGCTCTCTTGGATCCGACACCGCGCCGCCGCGTTGCGCCAGGTAGCGCGACATGGGTGGAAGCGCGTATCGCCCACCAAGAACACGGTCGTGATCCAGACCGAGCCGGGAGCCGATCAGGTTGAGCAGCCGGTCGATGTGCGCTGCACGGTTGTCTTTAGGCCGTTCTGGAAGTCCGGGCTTTTCACACCGTCGAGGGCGCCGAACATCGCCTCTCCGGTCAGTGTTGTCGTGACGCTGCGGAGCAGCAGTTCGAGCCTGAAGTAGTAGCCGGCGTCGGCCCAGCGTCCCAGTTCCCCGTTGAGCCGTTGCCGGGCGTCGGGCCATTCTGCGCACAACTTCGCCAGCGCCAGATCGCCCTTCGAGAGCTTGGTACCGCCGCTGTTCACACGGTTGAAAATGTCGACGACGACATCGATCGTCTTGTCGCCGCCAGTGACCTCCTCGATGTGCAGCTCGGTATCCTTAATGCCGTCGATGCGGTTGAGGCGGGTCAGGAAGTCGCCGATTCGATCCCGGTACGCCGAGTCGGCCACGAATCTTTGTACGACTACGCCGGCACCCTCCCGTAGCAGCTCCGTCACATCGACCCACAACG
>JAPOYW010000317.1 GCA_026706425.1 Gammaproteobacteria bacterium | reverse complement strand
CGATGTATGCGCACCACCACGTCGTCGCCGGCGCGCCAGTTCCCGAACAAGAGCGCCAAATGCTCCGCGTCTTCGAACTCGGTTCGGTAGGCGTATCCGCGAGCGCGTCCCACGGTGGTCTCGACGTCGAACTCGCGGGTCCGGATAACCAGTTGCTCCCGGCGCTGCCGGTGGGCGATGAGGTCGGCGATCGAGATGATGCGGAGGTCGTGTTCGGCGGCGAATTCCCGTAGTTCGGAGAGCTTCTTGGGATTGCCGTTGTCGTTGACGATCTCGGCCAGCACACCCACCGGCGGCAAGCCGGCCGCGACGGCCAGGTCCACCGCCGCCTCGGTGTGGCCGGACCGAACCAGCACGCCCCCTTGACGGGACACCAGGGGCAGGACGTGACCCGGACGGGCGAAGTCGTCCGCGCCGGTGTTATTGCTCGCCAGCGCCTGCACCGTGTTGGCCCGTTCGTCGGCGGAGATGCCGGTCGTGAGACCGACCTTGTAGTCGACGGTTACCGTATAGGCGGTGGCCAGCGGCGTTTCGTTGCGGGCCACCATGGGATCGAGGTGGAGCCGCTTGGCGTGTTCCTCGGTAATGGAGGCGCACAGCAGGCCGCTGGTGTGGCGGATCATGAACCCGATCTTGTCCGACGACGCCTTGGCGGCGGCCATGATGAGATCGCCCTCGTTCTCGCGGTCGTCGTCGTCCACGACCACCACGAGTTCGCCGCGCGCGACGACCGCGATCGCATCTTCGACGGTGTCGAATTCGCCGGTCATGCGGTGTTTCTCTTGCCTCGTCGCCCGGTATGGAACCAGGCCCACGTCCCCAAGTGCCGGTTCGAGAAAATTGTATCAGCCGGTATGCCCGCGCCGGGCACGCGATTTTCCGGGACGCACCGATCCAACCTTCGGTTCCACTCGATTCTGGCCGGTGGTTGCGGGGGAGCGTACAATCCGCCGCTCAAGCGCTCGTCGCTCAACTGGATATAGTACCAGGCTTCGAACCTGGGGGTTCGGGGTTCGAGTCCCTGCGGGCGCGCCAAAAACCATGCGTGGTCAGACCGCGCCGGCATCCGCCAGCGAAGCGACGTCGTCCGCCGAGAGGCCGAGCAAATCCCCGTAGACCGATTCGTTGTCCGCGCCGGCCTTTCTCGGCAGTGATACGGCCGGGGGATCGACGTCCTGGAAGCGTAGCGGCGTGCTGGGCAGCGTCACCTCGCCGTAGTGCTCATGGGCGACCCTGGCGAGCGCGCCGCGTTCGAGCAGGTGCGGGTCGTTCAGGACGGCGGCGAGGGACTGCACCGGCGCGCACGGCACTTCGTGAAGCTGGCAGACCTGGAACACCTCGGCCCTTGGCAGGGTCGATGTCCAGGCTTCGACGACGGCGTCGGTCGCCGCCATGTTCCGGGCACGCGTTGCCCGGTCCGCGAAGCGGGGATCGTCCGCCAGTTCGGGTTTGCCCATGGCGTCGACCAATCCCAGCCAGTGCCGTTCCCGAACGCAGATGATCGCGACGTGGCCGTCCTTAGGGAATCCGAAGGCGAACCATGAGGGTTCGCCGCGGAACGCTCAACCCCCGGCCATGGCCCTTGACTGGCACACGGGATGATTCACGCTTTGCCAAGTCCGTACTCGCAGAGGTTCGTCCATGCCGATAGCCGCTCTCGACCACGCCGCGATTCCCATCGACGATGTCGAGGCGATGCTGCGCTTCTACGCCGACCTCGGCTTCGACGTCCGGGAAGTGCAGCCGCCGCTCTTCTACTCGGTGGTGTTCGGCGAGCACAAGATCAACTTCCACGGCCCGATGGCGTGGCGTTCGACGACGTTCGCCCTGCGAGGTCCGTCGGCCGAACCGGGGTGCGGAGACTTCTGCTTCGTCTGGGACGGAACGGCCGATGAACTCGCCGAGACTCTTGCCGGGCTGGACCTGTCGATCGTCGAAGGGCCCGTCCCGCGGGTCGGTGGCCGCGGCGAAACGGGCATGAGCACCTACATCCGCGACCCGGACGGGAATCTCCTGGAGTTCATCGTCTACCCGCGCTGAGACATCCCCCGTCGAGTCGGATCCTACGCGTCGAGCAGCGAGCGGGCTTCTTTCGCGATCCGCGTCCCGTCGAAGAACGCGGGATTGGTCCTGCCCCAGAAATGCACCGGGTTCTCGAACACGAACCGCCGGAATCCGTTGGCGTCGATGCGTTCGTCCTCGACCAGTTCGTAGGCTTCGGTCAACACCTGCGACATGTCCTGCACGTCGAAGTGGCCGATGTCCGATCCGAACAGCGTCTTGATCTCGGCCCCGTGAGGGTTGCAGGCGCGGTTGAATGCCCAGGCGTTGTTCGAGTCGTCCGCCTCGCAGCCGAAGTAGAACGGTTCGACGAACAGCGTCTTGAAGTCCTCGGCGGAATCGATTCCGCAGGCAGAGTAGTCGTCGAGTTCGTCGATGCCGCCGGTGGTTCGCGCGCTGCTGTTCGTGCTGATGCCGTTGCCGGCGCGTATCGCGTCGACCATCTCGGGCGGCGCGTACTGCTCGGCGAGCGAAATCAGCATCCCGGGGTCGAGATTGGCGGGGTTCACATCCTCCAGGGCGTCCCTGTTGCGGATGTGCCAGTGGCCGATGAGATCCGCGTAGAGCAGGCAGGCGAAACCGACGCCGCCTTCCAGGAAGGCGAAGTTCAGTTCGGGGAACCGGCGCGTGACGCCGCCCAGGAAAATGGCCTTGCACACCGCCTCCGACGCCGCGGCGAAATGGCCGATGTGGTTGTAGCAGAAGTTCGAGGGCGACATTCGGAACGCCCTGCCGCGGGAGCCGCGGTGGAACGTCGGCGACACGCCGAGTTCGCGGCACTTGTGCCAGACAGGGTCGTAGTCGTAGGCGCTGTCCAACCCGATCATGTCGTACCAGACGGCGAGGTCGGCCGAATCGGGCCGTTCCTCCGCCACCTTCGCGATGGGGCGGTCGATCATGCTGTTCAGCATCACGGCCTTGAGACCCAGTTCGCCCACGGCGTGTTCGAGTTCCCCGCCGGCTTCGTCGGGGTGGTGCATCGGAATCACGGCCGCCGGGGTGATTCGATCCTTGAGGGGCTCGAACAGTTCGGCCTGGTAGATGTTGAATGCACGGCACGCGGCGATGCGCGCCTCGGCGTCGTTGACCCGGGGCAGGCCGAGGCCCATGGTCGGGAACAGGATCGCGAAGTCGATGCCGAACTCGTCCAAGCGTTCGTAGAGCAGCCTCGGCATCATGGCCGTGGCGCGGTCGCGCGTGTTCCTGGTGGGCGCCCCCCAGAACGCCTCTTGGGCGACGTTCTCGCGGCGCCGTTCGGCGGGGGTCATGCCGAGCGATCGCCTTACCCGGCCGCCGTTGATCTGCATCGCCCGCACGGCCGCGTCGCCGCCGATCTTGCGCATCGCCTCGCCCACCACGGGCCCGTATTCGAGCCAGTGACCGTCCGCGTCGATCACCGTATGACCGAGACTCGTCCGCAGTCGCGCACCGTTGTCTGCCATCGCCTCCTCCCCAGTCGGCCACGTCGAGCGCCTAGCTTAACCGACGCTCAAGGAGTTGCGTAGCGAGCCGAGACGTGGCCGCGCATCGGGCGATCCAACCAGGGGGTTTCCGTACAATTCGAAGCGGGAAAAGGCGAAGGAGGAGGAAGGAGCGTGCGGGCGTCGGCTGCTTTCACCCGCGCCGCGTACTGCGCGCTGTACGTCGCACCGGTCGCCGTTGCGGTCTCCTTCAATCTGGCCTACGCGTATTGGCTGTTGTCGGGGCTGGCGGTCGCCGCCCTCGTGGTGTGGTTGTGGGACCTCGGCGGGTGGTGCCGGCTGACGGCCTTCGCGGTGAACGGCGCCACGTCGTTCGCCAACCTGTTGCTTGCGGCGTCGTTGTACGTCCAGGGGACCGGCTTCAATGCCCAGTTCTTCCACCACCTCGACGGCGAGACCTTCGCCATCGCGAGGCAAGCCTATTCGCTCGTGTTTTTCGGCACCTGGGCCTATTGGCTGGGGCTTTGCGCCTTTCCGCCGGTTCTCGGCATTCGCACGGCGGGGGCGAGGTGCGTGCCCAGGCGGTTCGTGGCCCTTGCGGCGGTCGCGGCGGTCGCCGCCTACGCCCCGCTCCTGTCGTTGGTCTCCTTCGTGCTTGCGCCGGACGAGCCGCAGACGATGGCCCGGGAGCCCGGCACCGGTACCGTCGACATCGAACCGGAGGCGCTCCGCGACCCGAAAAGCCTGGTGCTGATCTTCGCCGAATCCCTGGAAGCGACCTACGGCCGGCGGGACATTTTCGGCGACGACCTCACGCCCCGTCTGACTGCGTTGGCGAGCCAGGGAGCGAATTTCGAGGACATGCGGGAAGTCAACAACACCGGGTCGACCATCACGGGAATGGTGGGGGCCATGTGCGCACTGCCGCTTCGGTCTCCGATGCCGTGGGAACATGTGAACACCGTGCTGCCGAACGTGGAAACGCCGTTGCCCGGCAAAGCGTGCCTGGGAGATGTACTCGCCGCGCATGGATACCGAACCGTATTCATGGGCGGCGCGCCCTTGGGATTCGCGGGGAAGGGGAAGTTCCTGGCCGCACATGGATTCGCCGAACTCCACGGGGCCTCGGATCTTCTGCCCCTGCTCGAGGATCCGGACTACCGTTCGGGATGGGGAGTGCACGACGACACGCTGTTCGAATTCGCGCTGCGTAGGCTCGACGCCTTGGCTGGCGACGCTTCGCCGTTCGCATTGACGCTGCTGACGCTGGACACGCATCATCCATCGGGTCTGCCGTCGGCAAGTTGCCCGAATCGCGGCCGGGAAGCGTCCGACATGGAGTTCGCCATACGATGCTCGGATCGATTGCTCAGCGGTTTCATAGGCGATGTGCGGTCACGCTACGACAACGTGGTCGTTGCACTCTTTTCGGATCATCTGGCTCATCGCAATGAGCTTTTCGGCACGCTTAGGAGGCATGGCAATTCACGAAGGCTGCGCTTTTCGGTTTGGGGACCGGATGTGGAAGCGATCCGCGTTGGACGAAGGGGAACACACTATGATGTCATGCCGACGATTCTCGATTTTCTCGGTTTCGAAAATTGGATGAAGCGCGGTTTCGGTGCTTCATTGCTCCGCGCCGATAGCCCGTGGTTCGCCGTCGACGAGAAGACGGCGACAACGATCACCCAGGAACTTCCCGAAATTCGCTTGGAAATGAACTCGGAAATAGTATTCAAAGCCAACGGGCCGACGATTGAGATCGACGGACATCGCATTGTGGCGACCAACGAAGGCTTGGCTCTCACAAATGCGATTTTCGCGATGAAATTCGACAGGAAGGGAATTTTCGTCGGATTTCGTGACGGCGAATCTGCGGATGATTTCCTGCTTGAAGCGAGTGACGGAATTTGGGTGGGCGTGTCGACGAACGATCGGTTCAATAGACGGTTCGTCGGCGACGAACCGACCAAGCTCGCGTTCTTCGGGGGGTGTTTCGGCCCGGCTGGGCCGATCGCGGAACCGTTGTGGTGGCGCGAGAGGCTGGATGTGTCCGCCGTGATGAGCGGCTGCGGGTCTGAAACACCGTGACCGACCGCAACCACGGCGGCGATTCGGATCGGGGTCTTGCCCGGCTGACCGTCGATCTACGCGCACTGCGGCGGAACTACCGTCGAATCGCCGACATCGGCAATCGAGCGGCGGCCGTGGTCAAGGCGGACGCCTACGGCCTAGGGGCGGTGCGCGTGGTGGAGGCGCTTTGCCGGGCGGGTTGCCGGGATTTCTTCGTCGCCACGGAGGCGGAAGGCATCGCGGTGCGGGCCGCGACCCGCGACTCGAACATCTTTGTGTTCTCCGGGCCACCGGACGCCCGGAGTGCGGCCGCCATGGTGCGCCACGCGTTGACGCCGGTGCTGAACGACTTGAAGCAGTTGGATCGGTGGCGGGAACACCGCGAGACGCCGGTTGCCGTGCATGTCGATACGGGAATGCACAGACTCGGTTTCGACGCCGCGGCCGTGTCGGCGGCGATGTTCGAGGGATTCAACGTCGCCGTGGTGCTTTCCCACCTCGCCTGCGCGGACGATCCGGCCCACCCGATGAACAAACACCAAGCCGACCGCTTCGAGGGAGTCCGTTCGCTGTTCCCCAACGCGCTGGGCAGTCTCGCCAACTCCGCGGGAGCGCTCTCGGGGATTGGATGCGACATGGCCCGCGCCGGTATCGCGCTGTACGGCGGCAATCCCTTTTCGACCAGGCCGAATCCAATGTCGTCGGTCGCGACGCTGGAAGCCCTTGTCGTCGCGTTGCGTACGGTCCCCAAGGGCCAGCCGATCGGCTACGGGGGCACCTTTGTCACGGAACAGGCCACGCGAGTCGCGGTGCTGGGTGCCGGCTACGCGGACGGCATCCCGCGCGGGTTGTCGCCGGATGCCCGGGTCGCCCTCCGGGGCCGTCGGTTGCCCGTCGTGGGCCGCGTGTCGATGGACCTGCTCCACGTCGACGCCTCGGATGTCGAAAGCGGCATTGCGCCTGGCGACTGGG
>JAPOYW010000562.1 GCA_026706425.1 Gammaproteobacteria bacterium | reverse complement strand
TAGGCGTAGAGGTTCAGCGTGCCGTCGCGGTCGGACGAGAAGTAGATCGTGTCGTCGTCGACCTTGCGGGTTTCGAAGACGAGTACCTGGCCTCGGCCCCTGACCAGTACGCCCGCTACGAGCGCGAAGTCTGGGTGCTCGACGTCACCGCCGACATCGACATACCCACGTTCGTCGCACTCTCACGCCGGCCGAACGCCCCAACGGAAGACATCATCTACGGCGCCGGTGCCCACGCCGATCCGCGAATTGCGGCCCTGCGCGCGATTTGCGAATTGAACCAATGCCTTACCTGGCTGCCGCGTCCCGGCAGCAGCGACGGTCGGCCGATGATCGACGATCCGATGGCGCTGTGGTGGTGGCGCACCGCCCGACTTGCCGATTGCTCCTGGCTCACGCCAGCGGCCGATGAGCCGCGAAGGGTAGGCTCGCACTTTCCGGCAATCGAATCGGCGGACACGCGCGAGGACGTGGAACACTGCCGCGGGCTTATCGAAGCCAAGGGCATGGAATTGTTGGTGCTGGACCAGACCCGGCCCGATGTCGGCATGCCGGTGGTCCGGGTCATCGTGCCCGGCATGCGGCACTTCTGGGCGCGGTTTGCGCCGGGGCGCCTGTACGATGTGCCGGTCAGCATGGGTCGCCGCGGAAACCCCCTCGCTGAAGCCGACATCAATCTGCTACCCGTGATCGCGTGACGAGACGACATGGACATTGACGAGGCCGTCACACACACCCGGGACCGACTCGCCAAAGAAGGCAGCACCATGGGTGACCTGCTCGGGAACTTTCGAAACCGGGTCTCTCGCGTTCTCATCGGAGACCCGGAATGGGAGCGTGTGCTCGAATGCGCCCGAAAGCTGCCAATCACAATGGGCGCCCTGCCGTTCGGCTTCGAACTGCCGCTGCATGAACCCAAGCCAGTGGCGGACTTCGGCGCGTCCCTGGCGAGCGGAACCGCACCCGCCAGGTCTTTCGAAGAGATCGCACGAACCGACAAGGCGGATGCGACGGCGAGGGCGATCGCGCGGCTGTTCGAGCAGATGGAAACCGAGGATTCGCCCCTGCGCCAGATTGTCGGCCGCAAGTTGATGCTCGAGTACGACATCGGCTCGGCGGACGGTGGGACAGGTCCGTTGCCAGGGATGTTCCTCCGTCCCGGCGAACGGCCGATTCTCGGGGCGCGTGGTCAGGAGGATCATGTCGGTACGGTGGTCGATGCGCTCGTTTCCTGCGTGGGTTGGGAGGCGAACCGGGCCGAACGGGACAACGTTCGACAAGCCTACCTGGCGCAGCCGGAAGACACGCGCATGGATTCGTTCGGCGTCTTTCCGTCCCGCTCACGGTCGATCCGCCTAGCCGTCATGGGCTTCAAGTCCCAGAAGGAGATCTGTTCCTATCTGACGAACACGGGTTGGCCGGGCGAGACCTCGGCCGTCGAGGCCGTGATCTCGCGTTTCAAGGAACGCGCGGAGATTGTCCGGACCGGGGCGAACGTCGACGTGCAGGAGGCCGGTCTCGGGCCAACCCTTGGCCTTACCCTGATCGTCAAGCAGCGCTACACCAAGGACTCGCGCTATTGGCTGGACGGCCTGACCGATTGGGATCCGTTCCTCGAAGCCCTGGGCCATGAAGACCTTGTCGTGGCGGAGAAGCTCGCCGCGCTTGCCGACTGGGTAACGAAACCGACAACTCTGTTCGGGAAGTCTGGCCGTTTCGTGTTGCTGCGCGGCATTCACCACATCAAGCTGGTCATCTCCGAAGACCAGCTACAAAAGGCGAAAGCCTACGTGTTCATGGTGCTTTCCGGCGCGGTCCCTCTCTGACACCGGTCGGAGACGAACATGCAACCCCCCCCCCCGCGCACGACCGCGATAGCGGTCTCGTTTCAGACCGCAGCAATGTGCCGGCTTTTTGCCGGCTATGGACCTACCAGCAGCAGCAGAGCCCAGCCGAGATGGCTTCGAGCTGCTCCTCGGTGATGTTCGGGTCGGGAGGCAACGCGAGATGCACCGTCTGCATATCGCTCTCATGGACCTTGATCGTCATCGACTCGGGAATCGTAATGCCCAATTCCGCGCTGATGGTGGTCTTCGGATCGGCAAGAAGCTGTTCCCTGAACGCCGCGTCCAAGGCCGACTTCTCGACAATCTGCTGCAGCATTTCATCGCCGCTTCTCATGGCAGTCCTCCTTTGCGTGAGCGCCGTCAACTATCGACACTAGCACTAGCAAACCGAGACGTGCAACGCCCCACGCTCATGTATCAGTTTGAAATTGAATCAACTCGAACTCTCCGGGTCTCATCTGGAGTCAAGGTACAATGCGAGGCGTCCATCAGCGGACCTGTGCGAGTGCTAGCTCATCACGAGACCTCCAATAGAACGCCTGACGGCCAAGGTTGGACTCAGGGTTGCCCCCGCCGCCGAAGCGCTTCGTTCCCCGTGCTGGTGCTGGCGCTAGCGTGCTTCTGCTTGCCGCAAACACAGCCACTGGCCGACGAGGAAACCGCAGAGCAAAAGGGTCTGAGGCTGGCACTCGAATCAAGTGCCCGCAACGAAGGCTTCGGGGACTTCACCGCCGGGATGACGATGGTGCTGCGTGACCGGCAAGGGCGGGAAAGCGTTCGCCAGATACGCTTCAAGGTGCTCGAGGTGCCCGAGGATGGCGACAAGAGCCTGTTCGTGTTCGACCAGCCCCGAGACGTACAGGGCACCGCGCTCCTGACCCATGCCCACATCAACACCGAGGACGATCAGTGGCTGTATCTCCCCGCCCTGAAACGCGTCAAGCGCATCAGCGCGTCACGGCGTTCCGGATCGTTCATGGGTAGCGAGTTCTCGTACGAGGACATGAGTTCGCCGGAGGTGGAGGAATACACCTACAAGTACCTGCGCGACGAGCCCTGTGGCGACCTCATGTGCACGGTGACCGAGCAGTTCCCCTTAGATGAGAAATCCGGTTACAGCCGCAAGGTCATTTGGCAGGACAGCGGCGAGCTTAGAACCTGGAAGGTGGAGCTCTACGACCGGAGAGGCTCGCACCTCAAAACGCTCACTTTCGCGAACTATCGGCAATACCTGGATCGGTACTGGCGGGCGGAACAACAGATGATGGTGAATCACCTGACGGGCGCAAGCACGGTGCTGAAATGGACGGATTTTCGGTTCCGCAGCAACGTTGACGAGAGCGAGTTCACCCAAACTGCCCTTCGACGTGTGCGCTGATGAGAACCGGCGGCGCAATCGCGGCCTTCGGCATCGCCGCAGCAGGTGCCGCAGCACAAACCCTGGATCTTTTAGGGGACGCTAGCCTGCAGGCGCGATGGTATCCGGAATCGCCGGCATTCACCGGTCAGCGTCCAAGCACGGCCGGGCTGGTCGTTGAACCGACGCTGTATGCGGATGTCGCACAAACAACCAGCTTCACGCTAACCGCGCTCTACCGGTACGACAGCGCCGACTCGCGGCGCACCCATGCGGACGTTCGCGAGGCCTACCTGTTGATGCACGGAGACTGGGGCGAGAATCTCTGGGAGCTTCGGGTGGGACTCGACCGGGTCTTCTGGGGCGTCGCCGAACTGCACAACCCCGTCGACATCGTCAACCAGTTGGATCTTATCGAGCACCCGCGCGATCGACCCAAGCTCGGTCAACCCATGGCGCACCTGACCGTATCCGGCGACTGGGGCATCGCCGAATCGTTTGTCCTGCCTTACCACCGCAAACGGTCGTTCCCGGGGTGCGCCGGACGTCTTCGCTCGCGCTACCTGATAGACGAGGACGCCACCTACGAGAGTGGCGCCGAAGAGCGCCATGTGGATCTCGCGTTCCGGTACAGCCATACGGTGGGCTTGCTTGATTTCGGCCTGACTGCCTTCGTCGGGACCAGCCGTGAGCCCTTGTTTCTCGCGGGCCATCAATCCGAGCCCCCGCTGGCGGCAACCTTGCTCCCGTACTACGAGCAGATTCGGCAACTCGGTTTCGACGCGCAGCTCACCACCGGGCCTGTCCTCTACAAGATGGAGGCTATTCGCCGCAGCGGAACGCGCAACCTGCTGGGGCAAGAAGAGGACTACGCGGCCGTTGTGTTCGGATTGGAACGCGGTCTCGACGCGCTGTTCGGTTCCCGGGCGGACTTGACCTTCCTCGCCGAATGGCACTACGACGCGCGCAAACGCCGGGCCACAAGCGTCTGGCAGAACGACCTGTACGTCGCGGGCTTCCTGGCATTCAACGATGTACCGGGAACCGAGCTCGCAGCAGGCATCCTCGCCGACCTCAGCCATGACTATCGGGCATTGAACCTCGAACTGAAACGCCGCCTGTCCGACAGTTGGTCGATGCGCCTGGAAGCGATCGCGAACCTAAGCGCCGACCCGCGGGATTTGACCTACGACGGCCGCCGCGACAGCTTCCTGGGCGTGGACTTCACGTTCAGCTTCTGATCCCATTCAAGACGGCAATTTCGCCGATCCGTAGAGGGCAGCGGGTTGATTCAGCCAGGCAGCAGGTCGCTACGAAAGATCGCGGTGGTTGGGCGCGGAACCGCAGGGTCGCTCGCCGCCGCCAGCGTCACGCGTCTTCACCCCGACAGCGACCACGAACTGCACCACATATACGATTCGCGCATCCCGGTCATCGGCGTGGGCGAAGGCAGTTGGCCGAGTCTCGTTCAGGAGCTGCACAAACTGACGGATTTGCCCCACGAGACCGTCCAGCAGCGTTTGAAGGGAACTCGCAAGTACGGCGTCGCCTTTGAGGGAGGATGGGGTCGGCGCAATCGAGACTTCACGCACTACTTCACGCCGCAGCAAGTGTCCTACGCCTACCACCTGTCCGCCGACTTGATGGGCGAACTGCTGCACGAAAGCACGCGCGCACAGCATGTCGACGCGAACGTACTCAACATCTCCCGGGCGGATGGCGGCGCGCAGGTGGAGTTCGAAGACCGGCCTCCCGAATACTACGACCTGGTCTTCGATGCCCGCGGATTTCCTAGGGAACTCAATGCCGATGAACACATCGACGTTTCCTTCATCCCCACCAATACCGCCGTTATCCGGCGCTGTCCGACCGTCATCGAGGTGCCGCACGATGGACCGGTCGTGCAACATACCTATACCCGGGCCGTTGCCCGTCCGCACGGTTGGGTATTCGTCATTCCCCTTACGGCGCACACATCCTACGGATACATCTTCAACCGCGACGTAACCGACCTTGCGGAAGTCGAATCAGACTTCGGTGCGTTCCTTGAAGCCGACGGCGTCTCGGAATTCGAGCAACGGGCCGTACTGCGATTTCCGAATTTCGTCCACCGCCGAATCTTCGACGGCGCGATCGCCCGGGTAGGAAACGCGGCGGCCTTCATGGAGCCGTTGGAGGCGACGGCAATCGTGTCCGCACAGTTGCAGATCGGGATGGTTCTCCAGATACGGCTGAATCGTCCGCTGGAGCATCTTGAGCGCGATAGGCCGGGCGTCAGCCGTTTCGTCATCAAAAACATTCTCTGCTACGGCCTGTTCGTGGGTTGGCACTACGCATGCGGCTCGAAATACGACAGCGAATTCTGGCGCCACGCCCGCGACCACGCGTGGCCGCGACACCGCACGGCGGCAGACCCCGAGGTGGTGGATTGCGACGCGCTCGGCAAGTTCGACGACATGATGAACCTGGTAAACCAGTCGGTCATCGACAAGGCGGACTGGGACCGGATGTGCGCCGTCCCCCTAACCAGCTATGCCCAGCTGTCCCAAGGCCTTGGCTGTTGATCCGTTCCCGATCGGGCGCCTCGCTTCCCGAAGGTCGAATCACATCACATAGTGCGTACCCATGAACAATTCTGAACGACTTCGCATTCTGGACACCCTTGCCGAACGCATCTCCAACGGTACAACCGCCGATGCCGGCGGCATCATGCGTGTCCCGATGTCCGATTTCACATGTCCGCAACTCTTCGCGCAGGAGCGGGAAGCGTTTTTTCGACACACACCCTTGTGCATGGGTCTTTCATCCGACCTCCCCGAACCCAATACGTACTGGTCAGACAATGCAACCGGTATCCCGATGCTGATGGTTCGGGACGGCGGAGGGAATTTCCGAGCGTACGCAAACGTCTGTAGACATCGCGGAAGTAAGGTCGTCCCTGAAGGACGTGGGTCCAAGCAGCGCTTTGTTTGCCCGTTCCACGGATGGACGTATGGCAACGACGGTAGTCTGTTGAAAGTGTACAAAGACCGTCAGTTTGGAAACCTGTCCGATTTGAACCTGCCGCTTATCGACCTACCGTGTGCCGAAATTCATGGGACCCTGTGGGTACGACCGACTCCAGGTGATCCCGTCGACGAGGACGTATGTCTAGGCGGACTTCAAGATGACCTGGCCCATTGGAACCTGTCGGTTCACCCGCTTGCCGGGTCGCAGATCATCGATGCACGGATGAACTGGAAACTGGGTGTCGATTCGTACGGAGAGATCTATCATCTAAACATCCTACACGCGAAAACCGCAGCCAAGGAAACGGTCGGAAAC
>JAPOYW010000344.1 GCA_026706425.1 Gammaproteobacteria bacterium | reverse complement strand
CCAGATTGTCGACTTCCGGGCTGTTTCGCATGATGAAGCCACGCACTAGATCCTTGACCATCGGGGGGAAGGCGAACAGCGGCAAGTAGGGATGTGCCATCGATAGCTCCTCGGGTTGTGATCGCCCGTGAAACCTATCGGCCGCCCAAGCGCTTCGGTATCGGCGTTTTGCCCAAATTCGCGTAGGAAATTCCCCCGCGAAGTTGTGCGACATTCGCCCGTCGTGCGCTACCGGGGCTTGTTCGGCCTACAATCCGTTCGAGCCGAACGCCGTCGTTCTAGATTGCTAGCAACGCATTTTGATTGCTAGCGTAGTTGGAGTCATTCCATCGTACTGGACCATGCCGAACCTGAGCATTCGCCGACTGGACGAGGAGACCACGAGGCGGTTGAAGGTTCGCGCCGCGCGCGAGGGCACATCGTTGGAGGAAACCGTGCGATGTATTCTTCGTGCTGCCGTCGTCGACGAGGAACCGCTCGGGACGTTTATCCGCCGGATCGCGGGGCGGGGTTTCGACTTGGAGCTTCCCGAACGTGAGTTCGACACGCCGATCGTTCGCGTCCGACGACTACGGCCCGGATCGAACATTCCGCTCCAGCGCGTCGAGATACCAGTCGACGAACTCGATGCACAGCCTCTCCTGTTCCGGGTGATACGGACCCGGCTCGAAGAACCGCGAAAGCACACCCTCGCTGTTGCGCCTGATGATCGTCTGGTCCTCGCGGGTCGTGCGGTCCCATAGCCAGGTCAGCGCATCGCGCTCGTAGTCCCGCCCCTCTTCGGCGTCGCCGCGCACGAACCAGACAAGCTCCATGTCCGTATCGGCGATGCCCCGCGGGATGAAGCGGTAGAGGACGCAGTAGTCGGGGTAGTTGAGCATGAACGCCAGCGGTCCGAGCTGGAAATCGCCGGCGCCGCCATCGTAGCCCTTGAAGTCGCCCATCAGGGGAGCGACCAGCCCGCCGTCCCGGCTTACTGTCTTGAAAGCGTCGTAGAGCGCGTAGCGCCTGGTGTGCGCACAGCAACCGAAGTCCGGCGACGAACTGTACACCCGGGAGTGTTCGAGCGTAATTCCGGGTACGCCGGTGGCCTCTTCGGCTCGCTTGAGCATTGCGGCGTTCTCTCCCGCCACGACGTCGCTGGGCGCCTCCAAGGTGTGCCGCTGAGCGTACGCGCGATGGGCCGTCGCGCAGTGGTAGCACTCCAGGTAGTTCTCCAGCGCCAGTTTCCAGTTGGCCTCCACGGCGTAGTTCCGGCGGTACGCGATCTTGTCCGTGGGCAGGTCGTAGGGACGCAGGGCCGGTTCGATCTCCCGGAGGGCTTTCTCAAAAGGTGCCGCCGCGGGGTCGCAGTTGACGAAGATCAGGCCCTCGAACACCGTGCAGCGGCACGCCTTGAGCGAGTACGCCGAGGGATCGAAACCGGCAATGCCGTCCATTGACCGGGCGGCCTTCAGGGTGCCGTCGAGTTCGTACACCCAACCGTGATAGGGGCACACGAAGGCTTGGCAGGATCCTTCCGGTTCCGAGCAGAAACGCGAGCCCCGGTGCCGGCAGATGTTCATGAGCGCATGGATGTCGCCGTCGACGCCACGCACCACGACGATGGAGTCCTCGCCGAGATCGAAAAGGAAATAGTCGCCGACATCGGCGACCTGGCTCACATGCCCCGCGTAGAGCCAGCTCTTGAACAGGATCCCTTCAAGTTCCCTGCGGTAGACCCGATGCGAGCGGTAGAAGTAGGTAGGCATCGCGAAACCCGGGCGAGACCGTTGCGCCGCCGTCTCCTCGGCCAACCGGGCCGGCGTGTCGTCTACTTCGGTCGCGAATGTAGTCATGAGACGGATGCACTCGTTCACTGTCACCACGTACTCGCCGCGATGCCCAGTTCTCCAGCATGCAGGATCGCCACAAAGTTGGCGAGCAGCGCGCAATTGTCAGCCCTCGGACACGCGTCCGCATCGGTTGTGCGCGATCCCCCGCGCTCGAAAGCAGACGACTACCGTTTGCCCCCTCACATCCTGCGCGGATCGCGACCAAGCGACGGGATGGGTTCGCCTCGCCTTGGAGAAACGACAGTACAAGTTCTGCGACGGCGACAAGGACTACCCGAAGAAGATCTGGCACATGGCCGATGGGCAGATCTGGTTCGGCTTGTGCGTCAACTCCGAAGCTGGCCAGTACAAGGGCTGGCCAATAGACGAAGAGGAGCGCCGTGGGATTTTCGATTGAGTGGGTACCCGGAGGAGACAACGCCAGCGCAGAAGAGCGATCGACACTGTGTGATCTCAAGGTATCCGTGGGCGATCGGATCGTCTCGGCTTTCTACGACATGGCAAACCAGGAGGCATTCGAGGCCATCACGTTGCCTGCAGTTCACTTGGCCGAGGGCGTAGCGGCCAATTGGTGGCGGATCTTCGGGGGAAGGGACGTGACGCACCGTGCGTTGCATTGGCGTACGGGTTTCGCGCTCCCGGACCTTCGGTTGGAGTTCGACGGATCGGTCCTGCTGGTCCAATGCGACCCCTACGAAAGCGACAACCCTCAAGTGCTGTTCATGCGTGGAAGTACCGAGTATCTCGCCCGCAAGACTGCGGAGGCCAGTCTCGCGGCCCTTGTGGACTTAGTCGTGCACAAGCTCGCCGGAGACGGATTCGCTGGCAGCGAAGTCCAACTGGCCTGGACGCGCGTACAGGAGTCTCGCTCGAACAAAGCCGAGAGTGCCTTCTGTGAAGCCGCTGGGGAACGGGAACTTCGCGAGGAAACAAGGGCCGCAGGGTCTGTTCGCGGTAGTCGCACAAGAAGACGAAGCCGTGCATCTCCACCTACGCAAACACGGCGCCCGACACACGGAGAAGTTCGCCTTCGCGAGAGCCCTAGGGGACGTCGTCTGCTTTCCGGGTACGCCGTTGTCTGCGATCAACAATCTGCACAAGGCGGAACGGCAGGCCGTTGGCCGGGCCTTCGCGGCGGAATTTCTTGCGCCGGTCGAGATGGTCCTTGAAATGTGCGCCGACGGCATGGACATCGACGAAATTGCGCGGCGGTTGGACGTAAGTCCCATGGTTGTCGACCACCAAGTGGAGAACCACGCGGCACGCGTTGCCTGACGCCCCAATCAATCGCGACCCTGAGCGAGGTAGTCGTCGAGAAAGCTCCGCGGCGAGATCACTCGTACGGACCCGACGGATTCGGCCGGGAAGTGGCGCAGATTCCCCGTCACCAACCCATCGACCCGACCGGCGACTGCAACCTCCACAAACATCGCATCCGCCATGTGCGGCAGGTCGAGCACCAGCGGTTCTGCCACCACTAGCTCGCCGTACGTCTCGACGAAACCCAACACCCCGTCTACCCGGTCCTGGTCGAGGCGCAGGCGTCCTCGCGTCAGCACATCGCGATACTCGGTGAGGATACGCGCGTCGTAGGCGAGCATTACTTGCTCCGCCAGCACTGAACGTAGGATCGCCGCCGGCGGACCATGGGGCGACAGGAGCGCGGACACCATGACATTGGTGTCTAGAACGACCTTCAATCTGCGGAGCGCCCGGCTCTAGCTGCTTCGATCTCCGCGTCTATCTCCTCCATCGTCAGCTTGTCGAGCCCCCGAAATGCCGCGTCTTGTTGGAGGCTGGCCATTGCTTCAACGGCACGGGCCCGGCGGATCTCGCGCACGGAGCGTTCGAAGGACGCCACGTCCGTAGCGGTCAGTATGGCAATGGGCTTGCCGTTGTTCGTCAAGACCAGATCCTTTTCCCGTTCCAGAATCTCCCAGATACGAGAGGCCTGGCCCCTGATTTCTCGCACGGTTATGAATCTCATTGCGCGACCTTGTCCACGTGTGTCACGTTCGAACGACAGTTGTGCTACTCAAGACAGTCTTATACCTATCCGCGCGATTGTCAATGGCCTCTGGTTGCATCCAGTTGCATCCCGGCCTCGATGGCGGTCACGGCAGCTCGATCTCGTACCCGTTCATGGTGACGACGCACTTGCCCACCACGTCGCGGTTCTCCAGCATCCGCATCGCATCCACCGCCCGCTCAAGGGGAAATCCAGCGCACACGTACGGATCGATCGCGCCGTTCTGGGCCAGTTCCCACAGCGCTTCCTGGTTGCGGCGACCGAGTTCGGGGTCGCGCCGGCCGATCTCCCCCGCGCGGACCCCGATCACCGAGATGCTCTTGATGAGGATCAGGTTGACGGGTGCCGTGGGCCATTGGCCGCTGGTGAACCCGATCGTCAGGATGCGTCCGCGCCAGTTGACGCAGCGCATGGACTCGTCGAACACGCTGCCGCCCACGGGGTCGTAGATCACGTCGGCACCGCCCGTGCCGGTGATTTCCTTGACCTTGTCCCGGAATCCGCCAAGGGAACCGTCGGGCAGCGTGTAGTTGATCACCGCATCCGCACCCCGGGACTTGACGACCGCGAGCTTGTCGTCGCGACCGCCGGTACCGATAACGTGGGCGCCGAAGTGTTTGCCGAGATCGACGGCGGCCATGCCGACCCCGCCGGTGGCACCGTGAACCAAGAGCCACTCGCCGGCCTTCAACTCGCTGCGGACTCTGAGGGCAACGTAGGCCGTCATGTACGCGGTGCTGTACGACGCGGCCTTCTCGTAGTTCATCTCGCCGGGAATGGGTCTAAGACCGGCGGCTGGAACATTGGCTGCTTCTACGAAGCCGCCCGACCGGGAACCGAAGCAGACGGCATCGCCCTCCTTCCAGCCCGTCACTCCCGGTCCGACCGCCGCGATGTCACCGGATGCTTCGCCACCCGGCGCGAACGGCAGCGGCGGCTTGTGCTGGTACTTTCCCTGGATCATCAGAAGATCCGGGACGTTCACGGCACACGCCTTGAGGCGCACCTGGACCTCCCCGGGACCGGGGTCCGGGAGGTCCAATTCGTCAAGGGTTACGCTGCCGATGTCCTCGCTGAGGGCATGGCAGCGTACGGCGTGTATTCGAGGCATCCCGCGTTCAGCAATCTGTCCGGCGATTCGGCCGACGGGACGGGACAAGCCCGTCCCCTACGGTCACGATGGCGTCGCCCCTACGCGATGCGCGCTACGGCCCGCTTCGTCAGCACCCCGATCAAGTGGCCCCGGAATTCCGCGGAAGCGTGGATATCCGAGTTGAACTCGCTGTGGTCGACGCTCACCCCGTCCACGGCATCCGGCGAGAAGTCTGCCGCCAAGGCTTCCTCCAATGCCGTTGCCCGGAAGGCGCAGGCCCCAGCACCGGTGACGCCGACACAGATGCAGTCGGGGCAACGCGCGACCATGACGCCGACCACGGCGTAGCGGGACGCGGGATTCGGGAACTTCTCGTAGGCGGCGGCATGGGGCATGCAGAAGTCCACGGAGGTCACGATCTCCCCGTCGTGCAGCGCAGTCTCGAACAAACCCGTGAAGTAGTCGCTCGCCGCGATGGAACGAGTCGTGGTGTGCACGGTGCCGCAGAGGGCGACCAACGCCGCCGGATAGTCCGCCGCTGGATCGCTATTGGCGATGGATCCGCCGATGGTGCCGCGGTTGCGCACATGGGCGTCGCCAATCCGGCTCGCCAAGTCCGCCAGCGCGGGAATCGCGTCGCTCGCCGCCACTTCAGCGTGGCGGGTCATCCCGCCCACCGAAACCGTGCCGTCGTTCACCGTCACGCCCGTCAGCCCGGGAATCGCGCCGAGATCGATGACATCGCTCGGGCTCGCCAGGCGTTGCTTCAGCGTCGGAATCAACGTCATGCCGCCGGACAGGTAGACCCCGTCCGCAGCACCCGCCATGAGGCTGGTGGCCTCGTCCAGCGTGGAAGGTCTGTGGTAGTTGAACTGGTACATGATCCTTACTCCCCCCTTGCTGCGCGCCAAACCGTTTCCGGTGTCGCCGGCATCGGCACGCTCGCGACGCCCAGCGCGTCGGTGACGGCATTCATTACTGCGGCGGTCGAGCCGATGGCGCCCGCCTCGCCGCATCCTTTCACGCCGAGCGGGTTGTGCGTACACGGCGTCACCGTGGTGTCGACCGTGAAGCTCGGCAGGTCGTCGGCCCGGGGCATGGTGTAGTCCATGTACGAGCCCGAGACCAGTTGCCCGGTGTCGTCGTAGACGCCGTGCTCCAGGAGCGCTTGGCCGATCCCCTGGGCGAGCCCGCCGTGCACCTGGCCCTCGACGATCATCGGGTTCACGACGTGGCCGAAGTCGTCCACCGCCACGAAGTCGACGATGTCGACGACGCCGGTGTCCGGGTCGACCTCCACCTCGCAGATGTGCGCCCCTGCCGGGTAGGTGAAGTTCGGCGGATCGTAGAACGCCTTCTCCGAGAGCCCCGGTTCGAGGTCCTCCAAGGGGAAGTTCTGCGGAACGTAGGCCGAAAACGCCACCTCTGGGAACGTGATGGACTGGTTGGAGTCGGCGACGGTGAACGTCCCGTCCGCAAACTCCATCTGGTCCTCTTCGGCCTCCAGCATGTGCGCCGCAATCTTCTTGCCCTTGGCGATGATCTTGTCCGTCGCCTTGATGATGGCCGAGCCG
>JAPOYW010000522.1 GCA_026706425.1 Gammaproteobacteria bacterium | reverse complement strand
CTCACGCGCATGCTCTCGGAAGCCGTGCGCATTCCCGTCATCGCCTCGGGCGGCGCAGGGGAGCCCGACCACCTCTACGATGTCCTCACCGACGGCAAGGCGGATGCCGCGCTGGTGGCGTCCATGGTCCACTACGGCGACTACACGGTGTCGGGCTTGAAGCGCCACCTGCACGAACGTGGCGTCAAGATGCGCATGTCCTGGTGATAGCGATGAAGGCGATACAGGTTCAGAACGACGACCTAGTCTGGACGGAGACGGACGAACCGGCGGTGGGACCCGGCGAGGTCCGCATCGAGAACCACGCGACAGCCGTGAACCGCGCTGACTTGTCCCAGCGGTCTGGCGGCTATCCGCCGCCGCTCGGTGCCAGTGAAGTGCTAGGCCTCGAGTGCGCCGGCGTCGTCACGGCGGTGGGCGAAGGGGTCAGCCGTGTGGCAGCGGGCGACGAGGTGTGCGCCTTGCTTGCAGGCGGCGGCTATGCGGAAACCGTGGTTGTGCCCGCCGGCCAGGTTCTGAAGAAACCCGCCAAGCTCAGCTTCGAGGAAGCGGCGTCGATTCCCGAGGTATTCGCCACGGCCTACCTCAACCTCTACATGGAGGCACGTCTGAAAAAGGGCGAGTACGCGGTGATCCACGCCGGCGCGAGCGGCGTCGGCACCGCCGCCATCCAGATGTGCGCCGCGTTCGGCAACCCGGTGTTCGTTACTGCGGGATCGCAGGACAAGATCGACCGCTGCATCGAGCTCGGGGCGGATGCCGGCATGAACCGGCACGAAGGGGACTTCACCGAGGCGGTCAGGACGTGGACCGACGGGCACGGCGCCGACGTGATCCTCGATCCCGTGGGCGGTGCCTACTTGGCGGCCAACCTGGCGAGCTTGGCGACGGATGGACGGCTCGTGATCATCGGCCTGCTCGGGGGCGCGAGGGCCGACGTGGTATTGGGAACGATGATGGTCAAGCGCTTGCGCATCATCGGCTCGACCTTGCGGGCACGCTCCATCGCTCGGAAAGCGACGATCATGGATGCCTTGAAGGAACGGGTCTGGCCGCTCTTGGAAGACGGCACCATCCGACCCGTGATCGAACGGGTCTACCCGGTCGAAGAGGCTGGTAGCGCCCACGACCTGATTGCGGGCAATCGGACTTTCGGCAAGGTCGTGCTGAGAATCAGCGGTTGACGATGGGTAGACGCGCTGCCGCCGAGTTTCGTCGCGAGAGTGGCGGTGGTCCGACTACCACGGGTATTTCAAGAGGTTGCCGTCCGCGATCTGACGAACTGCGGCGTCGCCGAGCGACTGGTGGTCGTCGAGTTCCAAACCCCCGTAATCGGACAGCATCTGGTCCAACGGAATGTTGCCTTCCTTCAGATCGACTGCATAGTCGGCCAGATCAAGATCGGGGGAGGATTCGCGTTCGATGGAGTAGGCCTTCACGGCATGCCACATCCGCTCGTCGTCGCTGAGAAACGTACCTCCCACCACGCTAGCCATCCAGCGATGCAGCAGGAGCGGATTGACTCGCTGCATTGCCTGCCAATACTCGGGATCTCTTTTCGGATGGGGGGGATAGTAGCTCTGCATCGCCCACTCGTCGCCCGCTCGCGCCGCGATTCCCAACGCCGCATCGTGCCCCTTCTTCATGATCCTCGCGAACTCGGCGATGCTGAAGTCGGAGTTGTCCAGATTGCCAAGCTGCATCGGCTGCAGGTCGTCGTCGTAGGCCGTCGCCGGCAATGACGAGCAGATCGCGGTCATCCACAATGCATGCATGTGTCGTTCCGTCAGTTGGGCAATTCGCGCATCTTGATCGGGATCGTTTCGGCGCTCGATCTCTTCGATGCTGTTCTGATATGCGGTCTTGCCGTCGGATCGTTGCGGATACATCAGGATTGCGTTCCTCTCGAATCCAGTGAGACATGCATCGAGGTGGGTTGCGAACTTGAACAGTTCCCGGGCTTGGCACCGATCGGCCAGCGTCGGTCGTATTCCGCCGGCCTCAGCTGATGCCCGACATGCACCGTCCTGGAGCACACCTAGGACGATATCGTTGCGATCATGAACGGTTCCGTCGAAGATGTCAGACCATGTAGGTATGTCTTGCAGTAAGTAGTCGGCGCTATTGAATGGAAGATAGCCTGATCTGCGGTTGATGGCATGCGTTGAGGCCTTAGAGTTGACGTCAACATAGTAGAACAATGAACCTGCTACCTTCCAAATCGGTTGAGGCGAGAAGTATGCGTTCAGCTTCTCAAGGCAGTCGTGGCTAGTTCGGCTGTTTGGGAACGCGTCGCCATGATCGCAGACCTCGGCAACCTCAAAGATGCTCAGCGAATTACTTGTCGCTTCTTTGGAAGCAGCAATCTCGTCCGCAATCCAGATGGCTGATGCCACTGTAACCATGTAGTAAATCGAGATGAATCTCTTCGGTTTCATTGAGTCTGCAACTCCCAGTTAATGCCGCAAGAGCCAGCGACGAAGGACTTATCACCGAACAACTCGTTGATTATTTCCCGCGCCCTCAAAACTGCGATGGATTCGCTAGAAACGCCTGACCGATGCACAATTTCATGAGTGATCGTGTCGGCAAGCTCACCATCCTTGCCCGTTCCATACTCACGTTCGTGCCGCTCGACGTTGACCTTTATTTCAGGTGGGCTCGGTATGTAACAACCCATCGCAACTTGAACATGTCGATCCTGAGCTTGTTATTATCGGATCCTCGGCGGTCATAGTGCCCCTACGCCGTAGCGCGTTTCTGTATTGATAAACCCGAGGCATCTCGGATTCGTCACATGCCTCTCTGTCCTCTTCATCCTCGGGCGTGTCGCATCCGCCCATCGCCTCGTCGACTAGCCTGGCAATGCAGTCGTGCATCTCGGATAGGACCCTCTCGTCTCTGTCGTCTTCTGACTCCTCGTGAGTGTGGTCGACCTGCCAGCAATACCTGATCCGCCTCACGGTGGGCCAACAAATCCATTCACCTATGATCCAGCCGCACCGGATTCCGAATACCGTATACGTCTTGCACTCCACCAAGTCATGCGCCATGGCATCTTCGGTAACGATCCGGTCGGCGAGAGTGAGCACTACGACGAAGACGAATGGCGTCAATACCGGAAACAACCAACGGGGCACGTTCGTCTCGCGAGGTAGTGATCCAAGTGACGACCGTACTCTAGTGTGCCGTCTCGGATTTGGCGTGACATATGGTCACAATGCACCGCCTACGCGAAAACAGCCTAAGTGCTTGTTTATAGGACGGCACATCCTCCATTTGCCGGCCGTCGTCCAAGCGTCAACGCCGTTCGATTCGTCACCCTAATTCGGAGACCGCACACTAGTTCGGCGAGCGCGGCAAGAACGTCCTCATCATCTCCTTCGCAAAGACCGGCGCCGCTGCCGCTATCCAGTCCGGATCCGTCTCGTCGCCGGTCTCGTAGGTGATCGAGGGGATTCCATAGGTGTCGAAGAAGTAGTTCTTGGCGTTTGCGGACTCCGACTTGCTCGGCCGGTGGATGAACTCGAGATCCGGCTGGCGTTGGCGAACGCGCTCGAACCACCGGGCGGCGAAGGCGTGCGCACTGCCGTCGCCGTCTTCCGGCCGCTGCGTGTAGAAAAGGTGGGTTTCGGTTGCCTGCGTGGCATGGAAGTCGAGCATGAGGCGTAGCGCGATGCCTCGCCCGGCCAGGTCGGCAAGCAGGTTGCGGACGCTCTGGGTCTCCGGTTGCCGGAAGGGTCCCCAATCCCGGTTCAGGTCGGTCCTGCCCGCGTTGTGGCGCCAGTGGCCGTTCGCGACGCCGTCCGGATTGAGCAGGGGCACAGTTACCACTGCGAAGACCTCCCGGAACGAGCGCGCCAACTCGGTATCCGCGAGCACCGTGTCGACGAAGGCGTGCATGGTCAGGGCGCCTGTGACCTCCGGCGGGTGCTGACGACCGATGAACAGGACCGCCTGCGCCCGAGGGCTGGTTTCCGCAACCGAGATGGGGCGTCCGTGGATGCTGCGTCCGAGTAGCCGCACGGCCACGTCGGATCGCTGTGCCAGCGAGAGCGTCGAGACGTCGTAGAATCGGGTCGTCAGGAGCCGCTGCGACGCGATCCAAACGGGTGCCTCCGCAAGCGGTATTCGCAATGCCAGCCGCCTTTTGTCTTGAGACACCGCCACCGCGCCGTCCGGCATACGCTGCCAGTTGGTTCCGTCCAGGCTGACCTTGGGCCAGAACCGGTCGGCATCCGCGTCCGCGAACCCCATCAGCACAACGGCCTCGCCTTCTCGCTTGGGGCTCGCCCGGAAAGCGTACCAGGGCATTGGCACTACGACCTTCGAGTCCTCCGGGCGGATGGTGATGACGAAATTGCCGTCGCGTACGTCGCAGCGGTGGAACGCGCCGCCCTCGAAGTGCGTGTCGAGGAGCGCGATGTCGTTCTCGCAGAACTCCTCGGCGGTTGCGGCGGCGGCAAGCCCGACCGCAGCCGCCGCGAACCACACCCATCGGCACATGGGCTACTCCAATTCGGCGCGGAGCTCGACGTAGTACCGTGCCCCGAGATCCTGGTGCATGTCCGCGTAGTACCCGAAAAACCTGTCCGCCAGCGGAGCGCGCTCATCGGTGATGTTGATGCTGCCGACGCGGATCCGGCCTTGCATGTCGTCCCCGAGGTCGAACCGGTAGGTCACGGAGGCGTTGAAGGTCCGCATGCTGGGAACCACCCACTCGGTGCCGTCGGGAAGCGTCAGCGACCGCTGCACGAAGTCGTCCACGTAGAGCGACGACAGGTACGCACTCCACGCGTTGTATCGCCAAGACAATCGAGTCGATGTCTTCCACCTGGGGTTGCCGTTTTGGCGCACCAGGCTCTGCGCGCCCGGACTCTCCGTCGACGTGAAGCCCGCGATGGGGAAGTGGGGGGGGATCGTGCCGGCGTCCCGCGCAGCCAGCAGAACGCCTGCCGAACCACCGGCATCTTGCTGGAACTCGCGCAGCCGGGCCATCTGATGGCTGAACGAGAACGAACCGATGCGGGTGTCGACGTCGTAGTAGATGCCGTAGTCGGTTCCGCGCATGGTTCGCGTGTCGAGATTCGCGTAGCGGTCGTCGATGTAGGCGACCCGCCCGACCGGACAGATGCCCGCGGCGGCGAAAATCGCGATCTCGTCGTCGTCGGCTTCACCCCGCACGACGGCGGGGTTGCCGGGAGAGCCGGCACAGTTCGCGTTGCCGTTCTCGATGCGCCGCACGAGGTCGAGCAGGGTGTGGTTCTCTTCCCCGAGCAGGCCGATGGTGTCCTCCTTCTCGTTCCACCAGGTGTCGACGGTGAACGTCAGGCCCTCGAACGGCGTGACCACGGTGCCGAACGAGCGGTTGTCGGAACTCTCGGGGATGAGATTCTGGCTGCCCTGGGCGATGCGTTGCGTGGAGTACCGGCAGCTCAGTGTGTCCTGGTCCGGATCGCCGCCGTTCTCCGCCGCGTAGACGCACGTCCAGTCGGTCCGCGTGTTCTGGCGGGCCACGATCTCCTCGTTGATGGTAACCAGATTGGGAGCCCGGAAGGCGCCGGACCACGAGCCCCTCAACAGGAACTGCTCGACCGGTCGGAAGCCGAACGCGAGCTTGCCGACCGTGGCGTCGCCGACATCGGAGAAATCCTCGTAGCGCAACGCCAGTTGCAGATCGAGGGCCCGGTGGAGGGGAACCGCGAGCTCGCCGAACGCCGACCACACGTCGTGGTCGCCGCTGCCGTCCGGCGTGGGGCTCGAGTTCACGACATCGGACACGTAGGGCCAGGTGTCGCCCTGGAAGTCCGTGAAGACGATGGTGCCGTCGAGCCGCGGGTCACGGTCGTCGACGAAGGACTCGCGCCGGAACTCTGCGCCGGCGAGTAATCCCACGGGACCTGCGGGCAGGTTGAAGATGTCGTAGGTGGATGCCTTGAAGTCGACTAGGAATAGCTCGGTTTCGTTGTCCCGTCGGACATCGACCAGGGTGCGCTCGATGTTCGTATTTGCGCGTCCGCTGAATGGGTTGTAGGCCGCAGGCGTCGGATCCTCGAGCGCTTCCTGCATGAGGATGTTTGAGATCCGGTTGTGGGTCACGTCCTCCTTCTCGGCCCGGGACCAGACGATGGCGCCGTCCCAATCCCAGTCGTCCCAGGTGCCCCGGAAACCCTGTAGGAACCGCCAGGTCGCACCGTCGTTGTCGACGATCCGGGGCGCTTCGACCCAACGTCCATTGTCGATCCACAACCTGACGCCGCTACAGGGCACGTCGGGGATGACGTCGTCGGGCAGCCGGTTGGGGGAACCGCATGGGCCGAGCGGGTTGTAGTAGTTCTCGGCGCCGACTTGGAGCTTCACCGTGGAAAACGAGGCCGACGCGTGACGGTTCATGTTGGAGGCGGACAGGTAGGCTGCGAGTTCGGTATAGCCTTCAATGCCGTTGCCGAACTCGTGGTCCAGGAAGGCGAACACGTGGGTGCGCTCGAGTTCGGAGAAGAGGTCGCGGTTCTCGTTCAGGTTGTGCCGATAGGTGCCTTGCCCGTCG
>JAPOYW010000483.1 GCA_026706425.1 Gammaproteobacteria bacterium | reverse complement strand
TGTTCATGGTGATCGTCGTGGATGTGATCTACGGCTTCGTCGACCCCCGGGTCCGGCTGGAGTAGGCGATGGCCGAAGGAACGCTCTCCTGGGAAAGGGTTCGGGTCGAACGGGAGGTGGAAACCGTCTCCCGGCCGTCCCTGTCGTACTGGCAGGACGCCTGGATTCGTCTAAAGGCCAACCGCCGAGCCTTGATCTCCCTCTACCTCGTGGTTGCCCTCCTGGCGTTCACGGTGCTCGGGCCGTTCGTGTGGACGGTTGATCCGGCTGCCCAGGACCTGGACCAGATCAGCGTTCCCCCCGGTGCGGACCGAACCGCCACTGTGGCGGAGGACTACACGCCCTGGCGCGGAGTCACCGCGACGCCCGTCGAGGGCGGCGACATGCCCTCGGCACCTGCGACGGTCACCGTGGTCGACCAGCCGACCACCAACGCGGTCAGGCTTTATTGGGATCCCGTGGCGGGTGCGGGAGGCTACCGGGTATACCGCAACAAGTACGATCCCGAACCGGACGGCGCCTTGGGCCTTCCCATCGCCGAGATCCTGAGTCCGGCGAACGTGAGCTTCGAAGATCGGCTGGATCTGAAGGCAGAGACCTATTTCTATTCCGTGGTCCCGTTGGACCGCAGCGGTGGCGAATCCGCCAGCTACACCACCGTCACGGCGGACGTGACCCGGGTCATCACGGCCGCGGAAGCAGCGGCCAAGGGTTTGATCGACAACGCCACGGACGTAAGCCCCGGGGACACGGTCAAGATGGCGTTCCATCCGTTGGGGACGGACTACCTGGGCCGGGACATGCTCGCGCGGCTGATGCATGGCGCCCGGGTCTCGCTCTTCATCGGCATCGTCGCGCCGTTCTTCTTCGTCATCATCGGCATCCTCTACGGCAGTGCAGCCGGCTTCATGGGCGGCAGGGCCGACCAGGTGCTGATGCGCTTCGCCGACTTCGTCGTGGCACTCCCCTTCCTGCTCTTCATGATCCTTCTGCGGATCCTCTTCAACGTGGAATCCGGCGACAGCGGCATCGGGCCGATGCTTGTCGCCATGGTGCTCTTGAGCTGGCCTGCGGCGGCGCGGCTCGTCCGGGGTCAGATCCTGCAGATCCGGGAGGAGGGCTACATCGGCGCCTCCCGGCTGCTCGGCGCCAAGACCAACTACCTGGTTCTTCGCCACATGATCCCGAACACCATGGGGGTGATCCTGGTAACGCTGACCTTCGCCGTGCCCAGCGCGATCTTCACGGAGGCGTTCCTGTCGTTCATCGGGATGGGCGTCGCACCGCCGACGCCGTCGTGGGGCAGCATGTGCAACGAAGGCTTGAAGACCATGCTCACGACGCCCCACGAGCTGATCGCGCCGGCGGCGTTCATCAGCATCACCGTGCTCGCCTTCAACCTGCTCGGCGACGGGTTGCGGGATGCGCTCGACGCGCGGATGCGGGCGACCGAATGAGAGAACGCAACGCGACCTCAGCTTCACGCGCTCTAGCGGGTCGACGGGCGACTACGGTGGCTCTCGTGAAACGGCGTTCACTACGGGCCTTGTTCCAGTTCAGGCACCTCCTGTATTAGCTGCCTATAGCCGTCCCAGTCCGCCATCGCAATTTCATCGACGAGATCCCGGTGGCTAGCGCCGACGGCGGCACCGTGGTCGATGAGAAACCGTGCCACTCGGACCCCCGCCCGATTCGTGAAGGGTCGCCGGACCATCTCCTGCAAGACCAGATCCAGAGGATCCATGCCGCCACTTTCGGGCTTCATCGTCACTGAGTTCTCGCTAAGGAACGTGAGCCACCGAGCCACATTCTCGTCCACGACAACGGAGTTGAACTGCGTATCCCAAAACAGCGAAACCGCCTCGCTGACTGCGTTTCTCCCGCGTTCGTCGATGAAATGTAGATCTAGACGGTAGCGCTGATTCAGCATTTTTGCGACGGGCAAAGCCTGTTCGTTCGGTGCTGCGGCGAGCGTCAGGACTGCCCTCTCAGGCAAGACGCCTCCGGCGCGGTCGATTAGGGTCTCGATCACCTCCATGGGCGCTCCAAAGAACAACGCACGGAACAATAGCAGCTCATCAACGGCGTCCACAGCAAGGCTATCCGCCAGCAGCATCGCGTCCTTCCAGCGACTCTCATTGACCGCCTCGAAGATCGCTTCCAAGATCCGGGCAGCTTCCGGTTCAAGTTGCTCGATCCAGCGTTGACTTGACCGAAGACTCTCCCGCTGCGCGATCTCGTACCGCTTGTCCAGCTCGTCTTGTCGACGCATCTTCGCCGCCAGGCCGTCGCTGCGGTGGAGCAACGGTCCCGTTTCGTCGTCCCAAGCAAATTGGCAATGCTGCTCGATCCGTGAAGCGTGCATCACTCGACGGTCCCAGTCCTCGACGAGAGATGCGAGTTCCCGGGCGACGTCTTCCATGGCGAAGGTCGCCAGTTCGACTTCCGCGTCTGGATGCAGCGGCAACGCGGACAGCTGAGGCAGCCACCGTTTTAGTGCCGCTCGGGTGGACGGCAAGTAGGGTCTGTCGCCGTGTGCCAGCAACACATGCACGACTTCCTGGACGGCCTCGGTCTGTTCGTTGGGGAGAGGCAATTCGTCCAACACGGAGCGGCGTCCAAGGGATGGGTCGCTCCCCAGTGTCAGCAGCAATTGCAGCGCACCCGGATTGGCGGAGAGCGTGGCGACCATGGCGAGGGTGTTGTCTCGCGGAGTCCTGCGGTCTCGCCAGCTTGTGGTCGGATCGACGGCGCTGCGATCCAGCAGCGTCGCCAGGTCGGCGGCGCCAACGCCATGACCAACCGCGACGGCGAGTTCGTGCAGCCCGAAAGACACCTCTTCGGGGATGGTATCGATTGCGCGGTAGAGTTCCTGGCCGCGCACCCGAATCGCGTGCCCGAGCACCGTCGTCGCTTGATCGAGATCGAACGGATCCTCTCGCAGCCAGTAGCGGCGGAGCAAAGATGGGTCGGCTTGAAACTCGTCGATCAGCGATTCAATGGCTGGCGCTTGAAGTGCGTCGCGCACACGGTTCGACTGGGCCCTAGATAGCGGCAGGCTATGCACGCCGGTGCGCGGCAGCGAATACACTGCCGTGCGCGGCTGCTCCACTTCGGCGCTCCCCGATTGTGCGCCCGCATACGAACGCATGTCGAGGTCGAAAGCCCCGATGCCGGCCAAGTCGGCGACCAGACGCTGGGCGAGCGAATTGAACCCTTGGTTCTCAAGCGAAGTGAGGAATGATCGAATTCCAAACCGCTTGCGGTCGGTTGCCAATGCGAGGTTGCTCGACGCCTTTCCCAAGAGGTCGAGGCAGTCCAATTGCGACGCCATTTCGGCATCGGAGGCTTCGGCACGCGGGTCGCTCGGTAACTTCTCGTGCGAGGCGGTGTCCGATCCGTCTGATTGTGCAACGGGCGGCGGTGCTGGTCCTTCGTTCCACTCGGAATATGCGATGACCACGCCGACGACCAGGACGATACTAAGCGCCGCCACGCCCATCCATGCCGGGCCAAAGGGCCACGGCCACAACCGCTTAGTCACAGCCGGCGGCTCTGAGAACGTCCTGTTCATCGTCGTCGCAGGCTGCTTCCGATGTCTCTCTCGCACTATCGCAGCCGTGGAACATTCCGAGGAAATCGCCGTTGGCTGCCGCTTGGGCTGTGCATCGGCCCCATGTAACTTCCGCACGGGTGTAGCAAGCGTAGTGCTGTTCGGCCGCTACCCGGCGAACTTCGCGGCAGTGTGACCAGCCATAGTTTCCGTCGTGATCTGGATCGTAGTCGGGCGAATTGGGATTGTGATGCGAGCCACCACAGGCATAGCCTTGGCCGTTGGGGCCGCCGGTTTCGCCGCCCGCTCCGCCGCAGTCGTTGTTGTGGTCGGGACCACCAGCGACATCATCGCCATCGTGGGGTCGGTCAATACCTTGTGTCCCGTCGCAGTTATAGTGATCCAGGCACATGGAAGGCCCGTGTGCGTATGCGGTGGGTAGTAGTGCAGCCAGGGAAAGGGCGAAGGCGGGCGAACTGCTGGGGAAGGGGGGGGGGGGGGTACCGCTCCTGGGGGGGGGCCCCCCCGGGGGGGGGGGGGGGTAGTATTTGTGTGCATTGGTTGTGGTTCCTCAATCTGTCTATTTGCTGCGGGCCGCAGAGGTCAACTTTGGCAATGACCGTTGCCTCGCCAACCGTACGGCCAGGACAAAGCAAACACATCCGACCAAGCATGTCAACTCTCTCGACTGGGCTGACTGGGCTGACTGGGCTTGTGGGCTTGGCCAAGGCCCGGCTATGGACTACACAAGCCGCAACGAGGGCTTGAAGACCATGCTGACGACGCCGTGCGAACTGATCGCGCTGGCGGCGTTCATCAGCATCACGGTGCTCGCCTTCAACCTGCTCGGCGACGGCTTGCGCGATGCGCTGGACGCGCGGATGCGGGCCACCGAATGAGATCCCGTTGTTCGGTGCACGGTACGCCGCTGCTCCTTCTCTTCCTGCTGGCGGCGGGTTGCGCCGTCAACCCGGTGACCGGCCAGCGTGAGCTGTCGCTGCTGTCGACGGCAGACGAGATCTCCATCGGTCAGAACCAGTATCGACCGCTTCAGCAGATGGGCGGCGGGCAGTACCGCGCGGACCCGGGCGTTGCCGAGTACGTCGCGTCCGAGGGCGGGCGGGTTGCCGAGTTCAGCGACCGGGATCTCCCCTACGAATTCGTCGTAGTCAACGACGGCACGCCCAACGCCTGGGCGTTGCCCGGCGGCAAGATCGGCATCCATCGCGGCCTCTTGGTCGAACTCGAGAACGAGGCGGAGCTGGCGGCGGTGCTCGGCCACGAGGTGGTGCACGCCGCGGCCAAACATGGCGCGAACCGCATCCAGCGACAGATGCTGTTCGGCTTGGCGGGGCTCGGCGTGGCGTTGGCGGCCGACGACTCGAAGCACGCCCGCAAGATCGTCGGTGCCACCAATCTCGGTTTCCATCTCGCCGGGCAGAAGTTCGGCGCGACCAGGAGCGCATCTCCGACTACCACGGCATGAAATACATGCACGGCGCGGGCTACGACACCTCGGCGGCCGTCACGCTACAGGAGAAGTTCGTCGCTCTCGCTGAAGGCCGGAACAGCAGTTGGTTGGCGGGATTGTTCGCGAGCCACCCGCCGTCTCCCGAGCGGGTGGCGAACAACCGTGCGGTCCTCGCGGAATTCCCGCCAGGCGGGGAACTCGGCGAAACCCGCTACAGGGCGCACATGGCGGCCCTGTTCGAAGACCTGGAAGCCTACGAACTCGCCGACGAGGCACGGCGAAATGTCGACCGGAACTCGGTCCGTGCGTTGCGGTTGATCGACCAGGCGATCGCACAGCAGCCGCGCGAGTCGCTCTTCTACGGCATTCGGGGAGACATCCTCGCCAGCCAGGGTCGGCACAATGACGCGGTGTGGTCGTACGACGACGCCATCGAGCGGAATCCCGACTACTTCGGGCACTACCTCGGTCGCGGTCTGTCACGGGACACCTTGGGGGACCGGCGCATGGCCCGGGCCGATCTCGCGGCCAGCAATAGCCTTCTGCCGACGCCCTTCGCAAGCTTCAAGCTCGGTGGCTATGCGCTGGCCGACGGTCAGCGCACGGAAGCCAAACGCCTGTTCGAGGCCGCAAGCCAGGCGTCGGGGGATGTGGGGACGGCGGCCCGCACCGCCTTTGTCAGTCTCGACGTGGAGGACGAGCCTTGGAATTACCTTGAGGTCAAGCCCGTCTTCGAGGATGGCCAGGTCGCCGTCGAAGTCTCGAATACGAGCGGCTACGACCTCATGGACATCGTCGTTCGCGTGCACGTCGAGATCAACGGCGAGAGTTTCTACCGGCGCGTCGACCTGAGCGACCTTGCCTCGGGCTACTACGACGTCCTCGAAAGCGGCATCCACTATCGCGCCGAGGACGAGGTGAAAGCCAGGACGCGTGTCCTTGAGGCTGCGCCGGGTTGGTAGCTAAGGGAAACGAGCGGGGCGTTTGAACGGAGTTTGGCCGTTGCGAATCGAATGGGCCTTTAAGAGGGAACCATTGTCGGGACATGACGAGCTCATCGCCGCGTACTCCGACCATGAGTTCAATTCGCCCTGGCGTTCGACGATACCCTTGCTCGAGTATTGGCGATTCCCCGAAGAGCGCGTACGCGAGTTGTGCGTTGCCTTGGGCCTAGTTTCGCCCCCGCACGTTCGGCTCGACTTCGAGCATACCGTGAGTCCTCCCCGGGGTCGCGGGAAGGCGTCCCATACCAGGGCAATCGCATTTGAGATTGCGGGTTTGACAACGTAGCGGGACGGGTCGACGATCCGGCACCTGGACTTCCACGGACGGAGGTACGGATGCTGGACATTTCGTTGTTGTTTCAAGAGGTTGAGGATCCCCGGCGCAGCAACGCGACGCGCCACGACCTGCACGAGATGCTGACCATCGCGCTGCTGTCGACGCTGTCGGGCGGCGAGGGCTGCGTGGACATGGAGCTGTTCGGGCGCGCGAAGGAGCCGTTTCTGCGGCGGTTTCTGCGCCTC
>JAPOYW010000485.1 GCA_026706425.1 Gammaproteobacteria bacterium | reverse complement strand
AGTCACGGTCGAAACGGCTCCAGATCCGCCGTTCAACCCGATTCGCCTTGACGACCTTGATGATGGAGAAGGATTCCTGCAGTTGGGAGGTCAGGTCGCTTGCGGCACATCGGTTTGCCCAAGCCCGCCGGCGGATTCTCGGCGTGAACAGAACGGTCAACCACACCATTGGTATCGCGGCGAGAACGCACACGAGGGCCGCAAGCGGATCGAAAAAGGCGATGAATGCCAATGCCTGGAGCAGGACGAAGGCAGTCTGTAGGGGTTCGATGATGCCCCGTTCAACGACGTTGATGATCGTGGCGCTGTCCTGATAGGCACGGTAGATCGCATCGCCGACGCGGGCGTGGCTATGGTATTTCAGGGACACATGTTCGGCGCGCCCTATCATGGCGACGCGCAGATTCTGGTTTATGCCGTGCCGGATCCAGGTGCCGTAGTAATCGAGAACCGCCAACAGCGCCAAGCCGACGACTGCACCGGCGGCGAACCAAGCCACGAGCAGGTCTCGAACGACTTTTCGTTGTTCTTGGCTCATCGTCTCCTGGTCGGTTCCCGAGGCTACGTAGCCGTCGTCGAGCAGCAAGAGGGTTGCCTGCAGTGGTTGCAGCTTGTCGCCCACCAGCACCTTGTTGCTGAAGAGATCCTGCGCCAGGAGTACGGCAGCCGCGAAGATCATCGCCGCCACTAGGCCGATGCCGATGAACAACATCAGGTGTAGCGCCATGGGCTTGATGAATGGCCAGGTCTTGAACATCAGCCTAAGCACACGCCGTGGCGTAATCGCCGGCATGGCCATGCCCGCGGACGGAAGGATCGAGTCAGACATCAGGGGCTAGTCTCCTGTGTCACGAATGCGTTGAACTTTACGGGGGCTTGGTCTGCCGAAAGCGCCGGTGAAGCGAGGATGTGCCGCCTCCATGAGCCCCCAAAGGCAGGCCGTCGGCACGCCATCGGCCTCGCCAAGCATCAACCTATTTGTGACGCGGCACTCTAGCGCCAACGCCACGCGCAAGGCTGGGCGAAATGACGCCTTCGCTCCATGGAACGGAGGCGCCGTTGCCGTCTCTATATCTCGGGGCGCCAGCTAATCTGGAGGCCGAACTGGCGGGGCTCGGTGAGCGTGCCGACGGGTGCTCTACCAACCCTGACCTCCTGCAGGCCGATCTTGTCCATGACGTTTTGCACGTAGAGCGTCAATGACCATCGCTGATCCACGGAAGTCCAGGTGCCTCGGACGTCCACGCGCTGGTAGGCAGGCAATCTCTGATCCGTGACGTTCTGGACTTGAGGGAAACGATCGCCGGTATGACTTAGCGTACCGAGAATCTGCAGGTTGCCGAGGTTCCCGTCGAGGGCCGTGTCGTAGGTCAGCGTCACCGCGGCCTTGTGTTGGGGCTGCATCGGTAGCCTTCCGCCGGTAATCGTCTTGGGCGCCGAATAGGGCGTCAGGACCTCTTCGCCGCTATCCCAATCGAGGTGCGCCCACAACTGGATATTGGGGTCCGGATCGCCACTGATGATCGACTCGAACGAGCCGAACTCGGAGTTCAGGTAGTTGTAGAAGCCGCTTATGCGCCAGTTCTCGTTAATGTAGTAGGTTGCCTCGGCCTCCGCTCCCCAGATGGTCGTGCCATCGATATTGTCGATGAATTCCACCAGCGGGGATTCGGAGAACGGTGATTCCAGCAGGCTGGGACGGTGTTGGATGGCGTTGATCTGGTAGCCGTCGTAGTCGTTGTAGAACGCGGCGGCCCGCAAGTTCAGCCGCTGATCGAGAAACAGGCCCTTGATCCCGGCTTCGTAGTTGAGCAGCGTCTCTTCCTCGACGAGGTTGCCAAGGATAGTGCCGACGCCGCAGAAGTCGCACAAGGAGAAGCTCCCGGCTCGATAGCCGGTCGAGATGCGCCCGTAGAGCAGCGTCGTCTCTTCAGGCGTGTATTCGAGCGACAGGTTCCAGATGATCTTGTCCCAAGCATGCACCCCCATGGCCGAGTAGTCTTCGTAGAAATAGAGGATCACCCCGTCCGGTTCAAAGTCCCAGCCCGGCCCGTCGGCTCGGAAGGTGAAATAGCCAACATCGCCATTGCGGTCCTGGCTTTTCTCGTCCTCCGTCCACCGCAATCCACCTGAAATCTGCCACCGGTCGCTAAACCGGTATTCGCCGCTCACGAAAACCGCCCGGGTTTCCGCTGCCGCGCGGCTGATCGTTCGCCCCCAGTTGACGTGATCGTTAGCGGTATTGCCGAGTTCGGCAAGGAGTGCGCCTTCGGGACACGTAATCCCGAAAACGCCTTCCTCCAGGTCCTCCTCGAAGAGCTCGAGAACCAGGTTTTCGAGTAGGTCATTGCAGTCCGCGAAGTCCCCGATGCCGTCGTCGTCAATGTCGAGCTGCCTGGCAGTTTCGTCCGAATTAGTGAAACGCAGGGGGTGTGTGTGGTTGATTGCGAGATCCTGGTTGTCGGTCGAGTTCTCATAGGCAAAGGCGCCGACGATGAAGTTGAACGGACCGTCGAAATGCGAGAACAACTGGATTTCGTGTGATTCGTTCTCTTCGTAGTAGGGCCAGGTCAGCGACTGGTCGCGGAACGGCGTACCGGCGTCCGCCGACAGTGTCGGATCGGAAGCGCTCGGCATTCGATTTGTTCGGTCCAAGTCGTTCGAACCCCATTGCTGGACATCGCTCAAGCCGTAGGTGTAGCGCAAGGTCAGCGTCTCGGTCAGATTGAAGTCGGCATTGAGCGTGATGCTCTCGCGGCTGGTGTCCTCGATGCCGGATCGGTTCAAGTTGACCTCGTTTCTCAACTCATCACAGCGCGTGGCGATCATGTCGCCGCAGTCGGCGACCGCAGGTGCCGGCTCGGTGTAGCGGTACCAGACGTTGGTGGGACTCTCCGGTGTCCCGTCGTCGCAGACCACGACTTCGATCTCCTCGCCGTCGATCTCCACCTCGATAGGTCCCTGCATTTCCGCCTGGTCGGCGGGCAGGAACGTGTCTTCGCCATCGGTGTCCTCCTGCCAGCAGTTGTATGGCAGATCGCGTCGCGGGTTGTAGAGCAGGATCTCCGTTTCCGGGGATCCGGTATCCTCGTGGCGTGCGTAACGCAGGTTGATGTCGAACCTGTCGCTACGGAGCCGCAGCTGCGGCGCGATGCTAGTTTCCTCCGGCGCGTCGTAGTCGTCGCCGAAACCGATGTTCTTCTGCGCACCGTCACCGTCATGGTAGCCACCCGTGATGCGGAAACTGAGGTACTCCGAAAGGGGACCGCCGAGTGCGATGTTGTAGCGCTGGGTAAACTGGTCGGTGAACTCCGCGAGAACGTCGACGTCCCACTCGTCCGTCGGTCGTTTGGTGATGTAACTGACCGAGCCCGCAATGGAGTTGCGCCCGTTCAGGGTCCCTTGGGGGCCCCGACCTACTTCGAGCCGCTCGACGTCGAACAGGTTGGGCGCCACGGAGATCGCCGAGCGGCTGTAGACGCCGTCGACGTAGGTGGCAACGGCCATATCGCTGTGCACTTCGCCCCAATTGCGTGAACCGATTCCCCGGATGGCCGTGCCTTGGCCCCAGCGTACGTTGTCGTTGCCGAACTGCAGTCCCGGCACCAACTGCTCGATATCCTTGCTGTTGGTCATGCCCAGTTCCTTGATCATCCGATCATTGAACGCCGACATCGTCAGGGGCACCTTGAGAATATCCTCCTGGCGTTTTTCGGCCGTCACGATCACGACCTCGATCCTGGGATCTATCGAATCGTCGCTGGCCGTCTCTTCGGATTCGGCCGTCTGGGCCATCGCCGCCGAGGCGGAGAGGGCCACGGCGAGCGCCGGCCCCAGGTGCCAGAACAGCTTCGTGTGGTTGGATGACATGTCCCGTCCCCCCTAGCGGTGTAGGTGGACCACGCGGTGGTCCCCTCGGGTTGCGGGACGGACTCATCGGCGCGAACGCCTGCTGAGTGGACGGATGTACACGTCGGCGCTGCGTCGTGTCGGGGTTCGTCCCGCTCTACTAAGGAACGTACGCCCCTTCACTGGTCACATCAAGGAACTTCGCACCGGCACTGGGCTTTGGCAGGGACCGGGAAGTTTCCCGGTTTCCCGCAGCCTCCCATCGCCAGCTTCGCACATGAGGCAGTCCGGGCGTTGTGCCGTAGACGCGCTTGACCATGTCGAGGCTCCGAAGGACCCGAAACGCGCCACGCCGTTCTCTCAGACTTCGCCTTCAGGCACGGTTGCCTAGCAGTCGCGGGGAGTTGACTAGGAGTGGGGAGGCGGAATAGAGTTGGCTCTGAGGCGCTGGAGAGATTCCTGCCCTCCTTCCGAGGCCCGCACGCGAGTGCGGGCTTTCGTGTATCTGGAGTCCCAATGACGTACATCGCCTACCTGGACGAGTTTGGCCATGTGGGGCCGTACGTGTCACGAGACGACTCAAGACACAACGACAGCCCTGTGTTCGGTCTGGCGGGATTCATTATGCCCGTGGAACAGGTCAGGGGGTTTGGCACGTGGTTTTTTCAGCGCAAGTGCGATCTGTTGGACTACGAGATTCGCCGCTCGGGGGAACATCCGGCGGTGTGGGAGAAGAAGGGCTCGAGTCTGTACACAGTGAGGAACGTGACGCGCTATCCGGAGCTTCGCCAGGCCACGTTCAGGATGCTGAACAAGATCGGCGGGCTCGGAGGCCGGATCTTCTACTACGGGATACGTAAGACCGCTGACCCTGTTACGCACGACGCGAATGCGATGTATTCGAGCGTACTGTCCGAAGCAACGCGGCGTCTGGACGCCTTCTGTCGGGAGGACCACTCCAGTCCGGTGCGATTCTTGCTCGCACTGGACGAGCATCCACAGCGGGCCGAGCTGGTCACGTCGGTCGCGCGGGACATGTACGGAGGTGACGAGCCGAGGAGACAGCTTGTCGAGCCGCCGTTCCAGCTGGAAAGCCATCGGTATCAGACGCTTCAGGCGGCGGACTGGATCGCCGGGTTGGTGGGGCGTCTTGGGGCGATCTGGAAGGAGCCGGGGGCGTGGCAGGAGAATGTGGTTTTTCGTCGATATTTCGAGCGGCGACTCACCGGGAACCAGGTGCGGAGTCGCGTTCGAGATTAGCGGACGACCGTGCGGACCCGTTGTGGCGGCGGCGGGCACTTTGGTGTTCCGGGCGTGCGTTGTGGAAGGGCGAGTGGAGCGAAAGTGGAGAGGTGGGTTGGGCTGCCGCCGGCGATCCGGGGTGGACGATGTGGGCTAGGAAGCCGCGCGCTGCATTGTCGCCGGTACTGGTCGTTGACGCGCTTGGGATAAGCAGCAAGATCGATGAGTGTCGAGATCCGGTCAGCCTTGCGGAGTTGACGGCGAAGCTGGATGACCAGTTCCATGGGTTCCGATCGAAGGTTCCGCACAGGTTGATGGTGGTCGGTCGGAAACACGTGCTCGGCACGCGAGACTTTTTCGTCTCTACGGCTCAACGACATGTTCATTCTTTGCTCGGAACGAGGGGGCAAGGACCTTGCGGGGAGGTACCTGATTGCCGGGTCGATCATCTATCACCAGCTTCTTCAGTCCGGGTTCATCGTGCGCGGTGGGCTAGGTTTTGGCCCGATTGTCCGGCACCGTGACTTGTTTCTGGGGCGTGGATTTCTTGACGCGTATCGAATGTCGGAGGCGCGGAGCGAGGCTGTGCGTCACGTGTGTGCGATGCTTGTGTCGCCGAGCCTGTACTCGTTCGTTTCGTGGTCGGAGCATTGGTGTAGGCTGCTTTGCTTCTATGAGGATCACTGCTTCTTGCACCCGACGACGTTGACCGATCCCGACCTGGGAGAGTTCGACAAGGACCGTATTCTTCGTTGCCTGATGGACGGCGGTGCCAATGAGAGCAAGGTCGAGGCGACGCGGAGGTTCCTGGAAGGGTTCGAAGACTATGACGACGACCTATTGGAGGGATCGCGACTGCGAGCACTTACTGGATGGCAGCCAGCGAACGAGCGAACTGAGCCTCCTTTGAGGGTCGAGGTCGACGACCCGATGGCGTTCGACGATTGGACATCTTTGTGGCACGAGGTGGCTCGTTTGCGCGGTAGGACATACGCACCCCCGCCACGGGACGAACGCGGGTAAGGAAAGGAGATAGAGGGGCCTGCGCAACAAGGGCTGGGCAAAATCCGCCCGACCTCGTCCGGCTCGTGTGCCCGAATCATCATCGCGGTGCCATGGAAGTCATGGTACACCGAGGCCGACTGGGACCTACATGGTGGTACCGACTTCGTTGGCAGTTTGGACGAGTGCCGCAGCTCCGTCGTTGAGCGGCTCAGGGCCGAGAAGTCCGGGAACCGCCGCCCGAAGAACGGGCGGCTTTTCCCGGAAGTGCACAAGGGCCGGACGCCGACGGCATGTGTCCGGCGGAGTCCCCCAACGCCGGTTGTGCAGCTGGAAAGGTATGACCCGATCCCCGATGCGACGCCTAGTTCAGACAATGGGTTCCACGGTAGGTTTCCCGTGTGGCGCGGCGGTCGGCCTCGTTCGTAGAGACACCGGCAAGCGCCGGGCGTTCCGCGTGCCGACCGCCCGGCG